>NZ_JAKSYQ010000175.1:0-617 GCF_022829665.1 Methylobacterium sp. E-041
AACAGTGCCGTACCGGCCACGCTGATATCGAGGCTGCGCTTGCCCAGCCGTTCCAGACGCCGTGCCTTTCCGAGTGGCAGCACCGCCTGTGTGACCACCTCGCTCAGATGCTGCGGTGCAACGGCCGTGGAGGAAGACGGATGGCCGGCCTCACGCAGCATGGTCACTCTCCTGGGGCGCGCAGGTGCACAGGGTTAAAAGAACATTAATGCAAACTCCATACCGCGACACTTGCCGCTACACAAGCGTGACCTTAGGATATAAAACGCTTCAGAATCGATCTTTCAGTTATGTAAGCCTTCGGAAAACTAAAGTGTAGTACCGCTAACACGATGAATTATCGATGTATAACAGCAACATTTGTCAGGACGATTGTGATAAAACCATATAACGCAGTAGTTAGGAGCTAAACGCGTGCTGATCGGTCTCTTGTGCGGCGCGATAAGTATGGCCGCGCTTGGGCTTTGGATCGGCCTGAGTTGGGGATGGATCGGCGGATTGCTTGGCGCGCAACTCGGAGCCACCCTAGGCATCCTCCTCGCCGCATCCTTCAAGCTGCGCCGCTAAAACTACCGAGACCTCAAAGAACCCCGTAGAACTAGACGCACGTTAGCCAA
>NZ_JAKSYQ010000080.1:0-4676 GCF_022829665.1 Methylobacterium sp. E-041
ACGCCGTTCGCCTCCGTCGTGAGGAAGGCGTAGAGCCGGTGTTCCTCCTCGACGGGCTCGTCGCGCTTCGGGCCGCGCACGCCCGTCCACGGTCGCCAGATCCCGGCGAAGGCGAACAGCGGCCGGTCCTCGTCGAGCGCGAACCACACCGGCGTCTTGCGCGGCTTGGTGTCCGCGTACTCGCTGAACGAGGATACCGGCACGAGGCAGCGCTGCTCCGGCTTCAGCCACGGGCGCCAGTAGGGCGACCTCACGTTCCGCACGTTCGTGACCGGGTGCTGCGGCCCCTTGCTCGACGGCGAGGGGAAGCCCCAGCGCATCATCGCCAACGCGCGCTCGCCCTCGGCCAAACGCACCACCGGCGCCATCTGGTCGGGGAAGATCGCCGGCAGCGGCGGCAGGTTGCCGGTCTCGTCGCGCTCGACCCCGAAGGCCTTGCGGATCGCGTCCTGGCCCCTGTCGAGGCTGTAGAGGTTGCACATCCCGACATCGTGCGCCGCCAAAGCGCGAAAGGGCAAGGCACGCTGCGCGAGCCCGATTGCATCCCGCATCATATGAATTCAAAATTCGCTCGCGCGACTTGCCCCGATGAAGGGCGAGCGCTGCGGAGGACCATCGATGAGCACTCGGCGCGACTTCCTGCATCTCACGGCCGCCGCGACGGCGGTCGGGGCCCTGGTCGGGTCAGCCTCGGCGCAGGCGCCAGCCTCGGGTCCGGGGCATCCGATACCCCCGCCGAGCGGAGAGGCTCTGCGTCTCGTCACCTTCGCACCCGACGCGGGCAGCACGCCGCGGCTCGGTGTGGTCCGCTCGGACGGGCGCGTCGTCGACCTGACGCAGGTTGGAGTGCCGGGCGTGGATCCGGCGCAGATGGTCTCGCTCATCACGGCAGGACCGGCCGCGCTCGATGCCGTGCGCCGGGCCGCGGCCGCCGGGGATGGCCCGCAGGTCGAGACGGTGCGGCTGCTGGCGCCGATCCCGGCACCGACGCGCAACATCTACGCGGTCGGCTGGAACTACTTGGAGCACTTCGCCGAGGGTCAGGCCGTCCGGGGGACGAACGCCGAGTACCCCGCCCATCCCGTGTTCTTCACCAAGGGCGTCAACACGATCAACGGCCCCTACGACCCGATCCCCTACGATGCTTCGGTGTCGACGGCGATCGACTGGGAGGTCGAGCTCGCCGTCATCATCGGCACGGGCGGACGCAACATCACAGAAGCCGACGCGATGGCCCACGTGTTCGGCTACAGCGTCATCAACGACACCACGGCGCGCGACATGCAGATCAAGCTGCACGGCGGGCAGTGGTTCAAGGGGAAGAGCCTGGACGGGTACGGACCGATCGGCCCGTGGATCGTGCCTGCATCCGACCTCGATCCCTCGAATCTCCGTCTGCTGACCCGCGTCAACGGCGTGGTGAAACAGGACGCCTCGACCGCTCAGATGTACTTCAAGGTCGCCCGCATCATCGCCGAGCTGTCGCACGGCCTCACCCTCGTGCCCGGCGACATCATCGCCACCGGCACGCCCCCCGGCATCGGCAACGCGCGCAAGCCGCCCGAATTCCTCAAGCCGGGCGATGTGATGGAGACGGAGATCGTCGGCCTCGGCACCCTGCGCAACGTGATCCAGGCCGTCCCGGCGTAAGAGGTGCGCCCTCGATCGAGAGGCGGGCGCTCAATCAGCCGGCCACCGCGATCGGCAGCGCGCCGACCTGCGTCGTGGGGCGCGGCGTCCGCATCTCGAACTTCGTGCCCCAAATTCGCACGGCCTCAAGGTCGGCACGGGTCAGCAGAACGCTGCCAACCGTCATGGGGTCCGGCACGCAACGATTTTGCAGCGCAACACGTTGGCTTGGTATGCCAAGCGTCACCCCCTTCGAAATCACGATCTTAGCGGCCGGCGCCCAGCGTACCCTGTTCGCCTCGACCGAGCGGGAGGCGGCTCTGATGGCCGAGTCGGTGCTGCGTCGTCTGGACGGTAAGCCTGCCCTTATCGGTTTCTGGATCGACGCCCCGGATCGGGGCGCCCTGAAGCGCCTGGGAGCCTACCTCGGAAATGTGCTCGTCGAGATGACGGGTACGGGTGAGGTGCTGGTATAGACGGCGTGTTCAAGAACGCCGCCGACGAGACCGGCGAGCTGGAAGGCGCAACGCTCCTGGGCAGTTCGGCGAGGTGCCGGAGGATTTCGCCGAGAGCCTGCGGGGCGGATAACGGTACGGGAAACCCGCCCGATGGACCGGGCGGGTTGTCGCGAGGCTAGGGATTTCCGGCGTCGCCGCCGCCCTGCGCTTGGTCCTTGTCATCCCCCAGCCGATTGGCCGAGTGATCCTGGTACTGCTCGGTCTGCACGGTCTTGCTGTCCAGGCCGCGCTCATCCCCATGCTGGGCCTTGTCGCGATTGCTGAGCACCGCGTTGTCCTCGATCACGCCTTCCGGCAACTCGGTCATCGCTCCCGAGCCCGATCCCTTGCCCTGGCTTCCAGGGTGCATGCCGTGCTTGCCTGCATTCGCCATCGTCGCTCTCCTGTCGTTCCAGGGGGCGGATCGATACGCCCCCGCCGGATGAGCAGGGCAAACCGATCGCTGCAGGGCTCGTTCCTGTGGCACGTGAACGCGTACGGTTCGGCCCCGCCCCGGTCTGCTCACGGGACGGGGGGAATCCCGGATCTCACCGCGTCTCGACGACGCCGTCGCTGGGGCTATCCTGCCGGGATGCGACGAGCGTCTGGCACGGTAACGGCTTGGCAACCGCACGCGCGTGAAAATCGCGGCATGCCGACCTTGTCCGCCCCGCGCCTACTCACCTTCCTCGCTTCCGCAGTGCTGATCGGCCTGGCGGTCGCCAGCCTCTACACGAAGGTCCCGATGGTCGGGCGCACGGTGCTCGCGCACCGGCAGTGGTTCTTCATCGGCGCCTACGCTCTGCTCGCGCTCGGGGTGACGACCAAGAGCCTTTGAACCACCCGCCGGGTCGACACGACCGCAGGTCCCGCTAAGTCGACGCTGCGAGGGTCTCCATGAGGCTTGCCGCGCGGGGTGAGCCACGGCCTCGCGGAGGTGGGCCTGCATTCTCAGCGCGTAGCTCAGAAGTTGCCCGACGTGATCCTCGATCGGATCGCAGACCTTCACGCACCGCATCGGGAACGGAACGATTTGACCCCGAAGCACCCTCCGACCACACCGGCCGTAGGTGCCCTTGTTCCAGGCCGAACGTGCGGACCGTGCACGGCTTGCTGCCGGGTTCCCGCGATCGAGGTGCTTGCCAAGCCTGCGGGCGTTCTCTGTCGGCATAGCACTGGCACGGCGTGCGGGATCTATCAGGATCGCCCTGAGGTGTGCGTGCGGTGGTACTGTCTCTGGCGCAAGATCGCCGCATTGCCGAACGCGCTGAGGCCAGACCGATCAGGGGTGATCTTCGCGATCGAGGGCAGTGCGCCTTGCGCGAATGGTCTCGAAGGGGCCTGCGTCGTGGGTCGCGCCGTGAAAGGAGGGGGTGCTATCGCGAGTGCGGAAGCGACCGAGGCGTTCGCTATGTTCGTCCGCGAAGGGTCGTTGCCGGTGTGGAAGGTGTCCGACCGTAAGGCGACCCTGATGCGCCCCGATCAGCGCACCCAAGCACTGTAGGTTCGGGGCGCCGACTCTGCCGGAGGCGGGCTTTTCAGGTGCTTTGCCCATCCCCCGGACGGGACAGTTTTAGGCTGCCTTCAGATTGCCGGCAGACAGCTTGCCGCTGCGCTTGTCGGTCTCTTCCTCGTAAGAGACCTTCTGGCCCTCGACCAGGTTTTGCATCCCGGCGCGCTCGACGGCCGAGATGTGAACGAACACATCCTTGCCGCCGTCGTTCGGCTCGATGAAGCCGTAGCCCTTGGTCTCGTTGAACCACTTTACGGTGCCGATGCTCATAGAAGTTCCTAGACGTCTCGGGCGCACCAAAGCGGGGCGCTCGCAGGCCAAACGGATGGCCCTCACGCGACGTTCCAAAGAGCGAAGCCCGCCGCGGCGGTGCCGGGCGGGCTGAGCCTCGTCAAGGCCATACGGGCCCGAACTGGTTTACATGCCGTGGCGCATCATGCCCCGACGATGCATGCGGTGGCGCATCATCGGCCGGCGCATCATACGACGATGCATCATCCGGCGCTCCATGCGGACATTCGTCACCAGCTCGGCGGGTGCGGCCACAGCGGCGGACGGGCCCATGGGTGCAGCGGAGGCGGACGTGGAGAGCGACGCTGCGCCGAGCGCGGCGAACAGGGCGGCGGCAATGATGGATGAGCGCAAGATGGTTCTCCTCGCATGCCGCCAGAAGCGACAGCCTTCTCCCGTCGGTCGTCCGGAGAATGGAAGACCCAAACTCCACCCCGTTTCGGTACGTTCGATCGTGGACCCGGAAGCGCGTGGAATGCGTCGCCGGGCACCTCGGATATTACTCCGCGCCAAAAGACCGCTCGGAGAGGCTTGACAGACGCCAGGGCGCTGCTCCACCCCACCGCATAGCCGTGGGCGGTATCGAGCCCGTTGTGATGGGCTCTCCTTCTCCCAACCGCCTCGCCAACTGATCCGGGGGCCGGTTGATCTGCATCAGCATGACGGCCGCAAAGCAGCAGAGGGCCAGCGACGTGATCCAGAGAAGGGCTCGTGCGGTCCGCTTGGTACGCTTCGACATGCCCGCG
>NZ_JAKSYQ010000082.1:0-782 GCF_022829665.1 Methylobacterium sp. E-041
TCGGGATGGTCCTCGAAGTCCTCGACGAGGGAGCGCGCTGAGGCGCGGATGTTCTCTAGCTGGGCCGGGGTGACGACTCCGCGGGCGTAGTCGTTGGCGGCGAGCTGCAGGCCCTTGAGCGCCACCTCGTCGTAGTACGACGATAACGACCTCTCCTTCAGCATCGCCTCGCCCAGGTCACGCGCCTCGTCCGGATCGCCCGCGAGCATGCGCTGGTAGAAGTTCTCCACCGGGGTCAGCGGGGGCCGGTCGCCGAGCAGGATGTCTAGGAACTCCAGGCTGTCGACGTGGCGGCCGAGGACGACGAGGCATACCGTGAACGGGGTCGCCAGGATCAGGCCGATGGGCCCCCACAGGAAGCCCCAGAACAGGGTCGAGACGATCACGGCGAACGGCGAAAGACCGGTCGAATGCCCGTAGAGAAGCGGCTCGATCACCTGCCCGAAGATTGGCTCGGCGATCAGGAACAGGGCCGCAGTCGCGATCACCATCGACCAGCCCGGATCGACCGCCGCGGCCAGAGCCACGGGGAGGATGCCTGAGATGAAGGCCCCGATGTAGGGGACGAAGCGCATCAGGGCCGAGAACACGCCCCACAGGATCGGGTTGGGGACGCCGATGAACCAGAGGCCGACGCCGACGATGACGCCGAAGGCGGCGTTCATGCCGAGCTGGGCGAGAAAGTAGGTGCCGAGACGACCGGCCGCGTCATCCATCGCCACGGTGGTGCGATGCAGGTCGCTTGACCCGAACAGGCGGATCATGCGGTTGCGCAGGTCCTC
>NZ_JAKSYQ010000134.1:0-92948 GCF_022829665.1 Methylobacterium sp. E-041
CTCGTCGCAGACCAAGGACAAGCTCGTCTCCTCCGAGGTGCGCCCGGCGGTGGAGAACGTGCTGAACGAGGGCCTGTCGAACTGGCTGGAGGAGAACCCGTCCCAGGCCCGGTCGGTGATGGGCAAGGTGATCCTGGCGGCTACCGGATCGCGCAGCAGATGCGGTAGCGAAGGAAACCCGCGCCGCCCCATCACGCCAGCGTCGTCAGGTCCTGGAACCAGTGCTGGGCCTGGGTGTAGCCCTTCACCTTCGGCGAGAGCGCGTGCGGGTTGGTGTCGTGCACGACCCAGACCTGCACCGCCTCGTCGACCACGATCTCGTGGATGCGGGCCAGCAGCTTGTCCTGCTCCGCCGGGTCGAGGCTGGCCTTGACCTTGTCGCAGAGCGCATCGACCTCGGCGTTCTTCCAGTGGCTCCAGTTCACGCCGTTCGGGGCGATCTGGCGCGAATCGTAGAAGCGCAGGATCGCGTAGAACGGATCGGAGGTGACGTAGGCGATGTTGCCGGCCGAGACGCCCTTTTGGCTCGGGTCGGCCGCGCCCTGGCGCCAGCCGGTATAGGCGACCTCCAGCTCGACGGTCTTGAACTCGACCTGGATGCCGATCTCGGCCCAGCTCTGCTGGATGAACTCGTTGATCGGCAGGGACAGCATCTGCCCGGTGCCGCCGGTGGGGATCAGGATCGTCGCCTTGACCGGGTTCTTCACCGAGAAGCCGGCCTCCTCCACGAGCGTCTTGGCCGCCGCGACGTCGGTCTTGATCTGGAAGGTCGGCTTGCCGAACCACGGGCT
Organism: Methylobacterium sp. E-041; assembly: GCF_022829665.1. Lineage (NCBI taxonomy): Bacteria > Pseudomonadati > Pseudomonadota > Alphaproteobacteria > Hyphomicrobiales > Methylobacteriaceae > Methylobacterium > Methylobacterium sp. E-041. The sequence goes on from NZ_JAKSYQ010000134.1 coordinate 792, forward strand.
CGACGCCTGCACCTGCCCGACGGCCGGGGCGGCCAGGCCGCCCATCAGCTGCACCACGCCGTCGCGGTCGATCGCGAGGTTGGCGGCCTTGCGCAGGCGGATGTCGCGCCAGGGCGAGCCCTCGACCATCGAGAGGTGGTAGTTCCAGACATGCGGCGTGTCGTTGCCGACGATCCGCATGCCGGCGGCCTTCAGACGCGGCACGGCGTCGGGCGCGGGCAATTCGATCAGGTCGACGTTGCCCGACAGGAGCGCGTTCACGCGGGCGAGGTCTTCGGGCACGCAGGCCAGCGTCAGCTTGGCGAGCTTCGGGGCGCGCTTGGGGTTCCAGTAGGCCTCGTTCGCCACGAGCTCGAGGCGGACGCGGGGCTGGAGCTGGCCGATCTTGTAAGGCCCGGTCCCGGAGGGCTGGAACGCGAACTTCGACCAGTCGCGCCCGGCCGCCTCGAACCCGGCCGGCGACGAGATCAGGAACCACAGCATCTGGTAGGGGAACAGGCTGTCGGCGGTCTTCGTCGTCACCTGCACGGTCATCGCATCGAGCTTCCGATACGACGCCACGCCGGGCAGGCGCGGCCTCACCTGGGCGGCCTGGCGCTGGTCGAAGTGCGGCGCCTCCTTGTTGAGCACCTTGTCGAAGTTCCAGATCACCGCGTCCGCATCGAAGGCCGAGCCGTCGTGGAACTTCACCCCGTCGCGCAGGTGGAACGTCCAGTTCTTGCGGTCGGCCGGGTCGCTCTCCCAGGACGTCGCGAGGCCGGGCACCATCCTGCCGGGGCGGTCCGCAACGTCGAGCTCCCAGGCGATCAGCGGATCGTAGAGGGTCAGCCCGGTGAACTGGTAACCGCCCGCGCCCTTGTCCGGCTGCCCGGTGGTGAGCGGCAGGTCCGACATCGAGATGCCGTAGGTCAGGGTGCCCGCGGGTTTGCCGCCGGGCGCCGAGCCCCCCTGAGCGAGGGCGCCGGGCGCGGCGAGCGGCCAGCCCACCCCGAGCGCGCCGAGGGCGGCGCTGCCGAGCATGAGGTTGCGGCGCGTGAGCGAAGTCTTGTCCATCGGGCACTTTTCGATCGCGGAACGGGAACGATCCGCGCGACGAAAGAAAACGGCGACGCCCTCCGTCGATCGGACGGCATCACCGATCCACGGGCAAGGAGGACCTCCTTGCGTTCCGCCGCGCGGGCTCGTGCCGACATGGGAGGCACACAATATGCCAAGCGCCGCCCGACACCTCCGCAACCGGTAGTCTACCGGGATCGGTTCCGGCTCACGTCACCACGCTCGGCTCGGCCCGTCCGGTCAGCGCCTCGATCTCCGCCAGCTCGCGGGCGACGGCGACCAGCGGAGCCAGCACCGCGGCGACCGGCCGCTCGAGCCGGTCCGGCGCCGCCTCGTAGCGCTCGATGTAGACGCGCAGCGTCGCGCCCGCCGTGCCGGTGCCGGACAGGCGGTAGACGATGCGGGCATCCTCCGCGAAGGTGACGCGAATGCCCTGGCGCTCGCTCACCGAGCCGTCGACCGGGTCGACGTAGCGGAAATCGTCCGCCGCCGAGACCGTGACGTCGCCGATCCGCCGGCCGGGCAGCTCCGCGAGCTTGTCCCGCAACCCGTCCATCAGCCGGTTGGCGGCGTCCGAGGCGATCTCCTCGTAATCGTGCCGGGTGTAGTAGTCGCGCCCGTACTCCGCCCAGTGCTCGCGCACGATCGCGTCGGCGCGCTTGCCCGTCGCGGCCAGGATGTTGAGCCAGAGCAGCACCGCCCACAGCCCGTCCTTCTCGCGGACGTGGTTCGAGCCGGTGCCGGCGCTCTCCTCGCCGCAGAGCGTGATCAAGCCGGCATCGAGCAGCGTGCCGAAGAACTTCCACCCGGTCGGCGTCTCGTAGGCACCGATCCCGAGGCGGGCCGCGACGCGGTCGGCCGCGCGGCTCGTCGGCATCGAGCGGGCGATGCCGGCGAGCCCGGATGCGTAGCCGGGCGCGACGCTGGCGTGCGCCGCCAGGATCGCGAGGCTGTCGCTCGGGGTCACGAACAGGCCCGGCGCGACGATCATGTTGCGGTCGCCGTCGCCGTCCGAGGCCGCGCCGAAATCCGGCGCGTCGGGGCCGAGCATCAGCTGGTAGAGGTCGTGGGCGTGGACCGGGTTCGGATCGGGGTGGTGGCCGCCGAAATCCTCCTTCGGCTCGCCGTTCACCACCGTGCCGGGCTCGGCGCCGAGCATGCCTTCGAGGATCGCGTGGGCGTAGGGGCCGGTCACCGCGCTCATCGCATCGAAGCGCATGCGGAAGCCGGAGGAGCACAGGCGGCGGATCGCGTCGAAATCGATCAGCTCGGCCATTAGCGCGGCGTAGTCGGCGACCGGATCGATCACCTCCACGATCATGTCGCCGATCCGCGTCGCCCCGACCTGGTCGAGGTCGAGGTCGGGCACGTCGGCGATGCGATATTCCGTCAGCGTCTTCGTCGCGGAATAGATCGCCTCGGTGACGCTCTCGGGCGCCGGGCCGCCGTTGGCGGTGTTGAACTTAATGCCGAAATCGCCGTCCGGCCCGCCGGGATTATGGCTCGCCGAGAGGATGATGCCGCCGATCGCGCCGGCTTTGCGGATCACGCAGGACGCGGCCGGCGTCGAGAGCAGGCCGCCCCGGCCGACGAGGACGCGGCCGAAGCCGTTGGCGGCGGCGATCTTCAGCGTGGTCTGGACCACCGCGCGGTTGAAGAAGCGCCCGTCGCCGCCGAGCACCAGGGTCGCGCCCTCGCGGCCGGCGACGGACTGGACGATCGCCTGGACGAAGGTCTCGACGTAGTGCGGCCGGCGGAAGTGGGCGACCTTCTTGCGCAAGCCGGACGTGCCCGGCTTCTGATCGGAGAACGGCGTCGTCGGCACGCGTTTCAGGACCATGGTTCGCTCGATCTCTCAGGGACTTTCCGCTTAACAACCCGGTTTCGCGGGAGCGGTCAATCAGCCCGCCGGATCCGCCGCCAGGAAGCGGGCGACGAGCATCCGCGCGAGGTCCGCGGGGGCGGCGTCGGTCAGCGCCCCGAGCTTGCCCGAGGTCGAGAGCGAGGCGAGCCCGTGCAGCGACGCCCACAGGGCGGCCACCGCCTGGGCGCGCTCGGCGGCGTCGGGCAGCAGCGGCTGCAGCGTTCCGTCGACGAGGCCGGTCGCGGAGGCCAACGCCTCCCAGTACCAGTCCGGCACCGCGGCGCCGCGCGCGGGCGCCTGGTCGGAGACGAGGCTCCAGATCGCCGGATCCGCGGCGACGAAGGCGAGGTAGGCGGAGGCCAGGGCCGCCGCGTTCGCCCGCGGCGACCCCGCCGGGTCGAGGGCCGCCGCGAGCGCGTCCCGCAGCCGGGCGAAGGTGCGGGCGTTCACCCGCAGCAGCACCGCGTCGAGATCGCCGACCGCATTGTAGATCGAGTTCGGCGCGTAGCCGATCGCGGCGGCGAGCGGCCGCATCCCGAGGGCGCGCACGCCCTGGTTCCGGACGATGCCCTCGGCGGCCTCGCAGACCAGCGCGAGGAAGCCGGCCCGGTCGACGTCGCCGCGCGGGCCGGCGGCGCGCTTCTTAACGGTCTTCACGCTATGCATCCGCGGTGTCCCGTGCGGTCGCGCACGGGATGCAGCGATAGATTGCACGGCGTGCAAGAACAAGCTTGCGCGCCGCCCGCGATCGCTTAGTTTGCACGTTGTTCAAATCCCGTCGTCCAGCGTGGATCGCACCGGGCCCGGGATTTGACGCGACCGCACGGGTTGAGCCAGTCATGGCCCAGCCGGGGAGACCGCCATGTTCCGTTCGCTGATGACCGCCCGGCGTTTCGCGCCGCTGTTCTGGTGCCAGTTCTTCTCGGCCTTCAACGACAACTTCCTGAAGAACGCCCTCGCCTTCCTGATCCTGTTCAAGGTCTCGCAAGGCGGCGATTCCGATTCCGGCATCCTGGTGACGCTGGCGAGCGCCGTGTTCATCGGGCCTTTCTTCATCCTGTCGGGCCTCGGGGGCGAGCTCGCCGACCGCTACGACAAGGCGGTGATCGCCAAGCGGCTGAAGTTCGCCGAGATCTTCGCCGCCGGCACCGCGGTGCTCGGGTTCTTCCTCGCCTCGGTGCCGATCCTGTTCGTCGCGCTCGGGCTGTTCGGGACGATCGCGGCCCTGTTCGGGCCGATCAAGTACGGCATCCTGCCCGACCACCTGCGCCGCGAGGAGCTGCCGGCCGGCAACGCGCTGGTCGAGGCCGCGACCTTCCTCGCGATCCTGCTCGGCACGATCGCCGCCGGCTTCGCCAGCGCCATGGGCGGCTCGCACCTCGTCTTCGGCGGCCTGATCATGGCCTTCGCCGTGCTGTGCTGGCTCGCGGCACGGGCGATCCCGCGCACCGGCGAGGGCGCGCCCGACCTGCAGGTCGACCGCAACGTCGCGCGCTCCACCGTGGCCCTGCTGCGCGACCTTTGGAGCGACCGCCGCCTGTGGCGCGGCTCGATCATCGTCAGCTGGTTCTGGCTCGTCGGTGTGGTGGTGCTGTCCTTGCTGCCGCTGCTGGTGCGCCACGACTTCAACGGCTCGGAGACGGTGGTCACGTTGCTGCTCGCGGTGTTCTCGGTCGGCATCGCGCTGGGCTCGGGCCTGGCCTCGTGGCTGTGCAGCGGGCGGATCGTGCTGCTGCCCACCCCCGTCGGCGCGCTGCTAATGGCCCTGTTCGGCCTCGACCTCGCCTGGACGGTCGCCCACCACGCGCCCGAGCCCGGCGCGATGATCGGCGCCGCCAACTTCCTGCGCACGGGCTCCGGCCTGCGGGTGGCGATCGACTTCCTCGGGCTGGCCATGGCCGGCGGCCTCTACATCGTGCCGTCGTTTGCCGCGGTGCAGGCCTGGACCGACAAGGACAAGCGCGCCCGCATCATCGGCGCCGTCAACGTGATGACCGCGGCCTTCATGGTCGGCGGCACCTTGGCGCTCGCCGCGCTCCAGGGCGCCGGCTTCTCGAGCGCGACGCTGCTGGCGCTCGTGGCGGTGCTCAACCTCGTCGTCGCGGTCGTGGTCCTCGTCACCCTGGAGACGAGCCCGTTCCGCGACTTCCTGTCGATCCTGTTCCGGGCGTTCTACCGGCTCGAGGTGCGCGGGCTCGACAACGTCGAGAAGGCCGGCGCGAACTGCATCGTCGCCCTGAACCACGTCTCGTTCCTCGACGCGCCGCTCGCCCTGTCGCTGCTCGACCAGGAGCCGGTCTTCGCCGTCGATCACGGCATCGCGCAGCGCTGGTGGGTGAAGCCGTTCCTGCGGGTCACCAAGGCGATGCCGCTCGATCCGACCCGGCCGCTCGCCACCCGCTCGCTGATCAACGCGGTGAAGGGCGGCGAGACCCTGATCATCTTCCCCGAAGGCCGCCTCACCGTCACCGGCAGCCTGATGAAGGTCTACGACGGCGCCGGCCTGATCGCCGACAAGTCCGGCGCGATGGTCCTGCCGGTGCGGATCGAGGGGCTCGAGAAGACCGTGTTCTCGCGGCTGTCCCGCGATCAGGTGAAGCGGCGCTGGTGGCCGAAGGTGGTCGTCACGGTGATGCCGCCGGTCAAGCTCGGGGTCGACCCGGAGCTGAAGGGCAAGGCGCGCCGGCAGGCGGCGGGCGCGGCGCTCTACGGCATCATGTCCGAGCTGGTGTTCGACACCACCGACATCGACCGGAGCGTGATGACGGCGCTGATCGCGGCCGCCGAGCGCTTCGGCTGGCGCCGCACGGCGCTGGAGGATCCGGTCTCGGGCAAGCTCACTTATTCGCGCCTCGTGATGGGCGCCAACATCCTCGGCCGCAAGCTGATGCCGTTGGCGGGGGAGGGGCGGGCGATCGGGCTGATGCTGCCCAACGCCAACGGCGCCGCGGTGACGTTTTTCGCGCTGGCCTCCGCCGGCCGGGTGCCGGCGATGATCAACTTCTCGGCCGGCGCGGCCAACATCCTCTCCGCGTGCACGGCGGCGCAGGTGACGAAGATCCTCACCTCGCGCGCCTTCATCGAGAAGGGCCGCCTCGGGCCCCTCGTCGAGGCGATCAAGGATAAGGTCAAGCTGATCTACCTGGAGGACGTGCGCGCCACGATCACGACGGGCGACAAGATCCGCGGGCTGCTGGCGGCGCGCAGGCCCCTCGTGGCGCGGACCGGAGAGGATGCGGCCGCGATCCTGTTCACCTCCGGCTCGGAGGGGACGCCGAAGGGCGTGATGGTCGCCAACCGCGGCATGCTCTCGAACGTCGCCCAGGTCGCGGCCCGGATCGATTTTGGGCCATCCGACAAGGTGTTCAACGTGCTGCCGATCTTCCACGCCTTCGGGCTGACCTCGGCGCTGGTGCTGCCGCTGGTCTCGGGCGTGCCGGTCTACCTCTACCCGTCGCCACTGCACTACCGGATCGTGCCGGAGCTGGTCTACGGCTCGAACGCCACGGTCCTGTTCGGCACCGACACCTTCCTGACCGGCTACGCCAAGGTGGCGCACGCCTACGACCTGCGCAGCTTGCGCTACGTCGTGGCCGGCGCCGAGCCGGTGAAGGATTCAACCCGCCGGACCTACGCGGAGAAGTTCGGCCTGCGCATCCTCGAGGGCTACGGCGTCACCGAGTGCGGACCGGTGGTCGCGGTCAACACGCCGATGTTCAACCGCTTCGGCACCGTCGGGCGCCTGGTGCCGGGCATGGAGCACCGCCTCGACCCGGTCCCCGGCATCGAGGAGGGCGGCCGCCTCGTGGTGCGCGGCCCCAACATCATGCTCGGCTACCTGCGCGCCGAGAACCCCGGCGTGCTGGAGGCTCCCGTGGATGGGTGGCACGACACCGGCGACATCGTCGCCATCGACGCGCAGGGCTTCGTCGCGATCAAGGGCCGCGCCAAGCGCTTCGCCAAGATCGCCGGCGAGATGATCTCGCTCGCCGGCATCGAGGCGACCGCCGCTGACCTGTGGCCGGACAGCCCGAGCGCGGTGGCCGCGGTGCCGGACGCGCGCAAGGGCGAGCGGCTGGTGCTGTTCACCCAGCGCAAGGACGCGACGCGCGCCGCCTACCAGACCTTCGCCAAGGGCCGGGGCGCGCCCGACCTCGCGATCCCGGCCGAGGTGGTAGTGGTCGACGCGATCCCGATGCTCGGCACCGGCAAGGTCGATCAGGTAGCGGTGACCAAGCTCGCGAAGGAGCGCGCGGGCGGGCAGGAGGCGACGGCGGCGTGATCGCTTAGGGCACGTCTTCCCTCCCCCTTTGCGGGGGAGGGGTGCGACCGGAATATCCTGTCGCCGTGTCGCCTTGTCGAAGAGGGCTGTCGCGTCTGATCGGGTCTCGCCTATAATGGCGAAAAGTCCGGCCCCCTTCGAAGAGCCCGCCCATGACCTCCCGCATCCCGAACTTCGCCGAGATCGCCTGGGGCGCGGACGCCGTCGCCGTGCCGCCGCCGCCGTCGGGGGAGCCGTGGATGACGCCCGAGGGCATTCCGGTGAAGACCCATTACGGGCCGGACGACCGGGCCGGGCTGGAATTCGTCGACACCTATCCGGGCGTCGCGCCGTACCTGCGCGGGCCGTACCCGACGATGTACGTCACCCAGCCCTGGACGATCCGCCAGTATGCCGGCTTCTCCACGGCCGAGGATTCGAACGCGTTCTACCGGCGCAATCTGGCCGCCGGACAGAAGGGCCTCTCGGTCGCCTTCGACCTCGCGACCCACCGCGGCTACGATTCCGACCACCCGCGCGTCTCGGGCGACGTCGGCATGGCCGGCGTGGCGATCGATTCGATCTACGACATGCGGACGCTGTTCTCCGGCATCCCGCTCGACGAGATGACCGTGTCGATGACGATGAACGGCGCGGTGCTGCCGATCCTCGCGCTCTACATCGTCGCCGCCGAGGAGCAGGGCGTGCCGCCGGAGAAGCTCGCCGGCACGATCCAGAACGACATCCTCAAGGAGTTCATGGTCCGCAACACCTACATCTACCCGCCCAAGGGCTCGATGCGGATCATCTCGGACATCTTCGCCTACACCTCGCAGAAGATGCCGAAGTTCAACTCGATCTCGATCTCCGGCTACCACATGCAGGAAGCGGGCGCGACGAACGACCTCGAGCTCGCCTACACGCTGGCCGACGGCGTGGAGTACATCAAGGCGGGGCTGGCGGCCGGGCTGACGATCGACAAGTTCGCCCCGCGGCTGTCGTTCTTCTGGGCGATCTCGACGAACTACTTCATGGAGATCGCCAAGATGCGGGCCGCGCGCCTGATCTGGGCCAAGCTCGTGAAGGAGTTCGAGCCGAAGAGCGAGAAATCGCTGCCGCTGCGCACCCACTCGCAGACCTCGGGCTGGTCGCTGACCGCGCAGGACGTCTTCAACAACGTCACCCGCACCTGCATCGAGGCGATGGCGGCGACGCAAGGGGGCACCCAGTCGCTCCATACCAACGCGCTGGACGAGGCGCTGGCGCTGCCGACCGACTTCTCGGCGCGCATCGCCCGCAACACCCAGCTGTTCCTGCAGCAGGAGAGCGGAACCACCCGCATCGTCGACCCGTGGGGCGGCTCGTACTACGTCGAGAAGCTCACCGCCGACATCGTCGCCCGCGCCTGGGAGCACCTGCGCGAGGTCGAGGAGCTCGGCGGCATGGCCAAGGCGATCGAGGCCGGCATCCCCAAGCTCCGGATCGAGGAGGCGGCGGCGCGGGCCCAGGCCCGGATCGATTCCGGCCGCCAGACCATCGTCGGCATCAACAAGTTCAAGCCCGACGACGAGATGAAGATCGAGCTGATGCGGGTCGACAACGGCAACGTGCGCACGCTGCAGATCGACAAGCTCAAGCGCCTGCGCTCCGAGCGCGACCAGGCCGACGTCGATGCGCGGCTGGCCGCGCTGACCGCGGCGGCGGAGAGGGAGGGCAACCTGCTCGAGCTCGCCGTCGAGGCGGCGCGCGCCAAGGCGACGGTGGGCGAGATCTCGGATGCGCTGGAAAAGGCCTGGGGCCGGCACCGGGCCGAGATCCGGTCGATCTCGGGCGTGTACAAGCGGGAGGTGGGTGGCATGTCGCCAGCGGTCGAGCAGGTGCGGGGGCTGGTCGAGGCTTTCGAGGAGAACGACGGGCGCCGCCCGCGCATCCTCGTCGCCAAGATGGGGCAGGACGGGCACGACCGCGGCCAGAAGGTCATCGCCTCGGCCTTCGCCGACCTCGGCTTCGACGTCGACATCGGGCCGCTCTTCGCGACGCCGGCGGAGGCCGCGCGGCAGGCGGTGGAGAACGACGTCCACATCGTCGGCGTGTCGTCGCTGGCGGCCGGCCACCTGACGCTAGTGCCCGAGCTGAAGGCCGCGCTGACCGAGCAGGGCCGCGGCGACGTGATGATCGTGATCGGCGGCGTGATCCCGCCCGGCGACTACGATGCGCTCTACGCCGCCGGCGCCTCGGCGATCTTCCCGCCGGGCACGGTGATCGCGGAGGCCGCGGTCAAGCTGATCGAGGAGCTGAACGGCCGGCTCGGCTACTCCGCCCGGCAGGCCGCCGAGTAGCGCGCCCCCAAAAGAGCGCTATTCCGAAGGCGTCTGCGTCTGCGAGGCCGGCGCCGACGGCGTGATCGAGCCGGTGGCCTCGGGGCCGCCGGCGCGAAACATGGCCTGGGCCGACTGCTCCGCCCGCTCGCGATCGAGCTTCTGCGCAGCCAGCAGTGCGCAGACCACGAGCAGGCCCACCCCGAATACCGCCTTGGCCGTCGTCCAGATGCGATCGAGCATGCCAAATGGTGGCATGCCGTCGGTTAGCGGGATGACAACGCCGGCGCTTTTTCCGCGGCCCGGCGCGCCGATCGCCCGGGCGATCCGGGCGCCGGGCGAAAGCGACTGTTGCGCTACTTGGTCTTCTTGCCGGCGGTCTTGATCGCGGCGCTGACCATGTCCTTCGTCGAGGGTGCCGCAGCAATCGTCTTCGAAACCACCTTCTTCGGTTTCTTCGTCTCGCGATTTCCGCGCTTGTTCTCGGATGCCATCATGCTCTCCCGCTGGTGATCGCGGCGATGATGGCACGGTTTTACGAAATCGCGCCCTACAAAACACTTGCCTCGCGCAATTGCGAGACGCGCGAAGACATCCGGGCAGATGCCCGGGCCCTCGCGACGGGCCCGGTCGCCGCCGGGCGGGCCGCATTCGCGGCGCGCAGCCCGTCACGGCGGTCGACGACTACGAGGTCGCGCCGCCCCCTGATCCACGAATGCCAGCGATTTCGCCACAAATGAAACCAAGGGTTGCAATAATTCGCTTGCCGCGTATGCGGCCTCGGGTTACTTTGCAATGCAAAGCACGATTCGACGCCGGAGAGCCCATGCACGACCTCGACAAGGCGCTGGCCGACATCGTCGCCATCCGCTCGCAGATCGCGCGGGACACCGCGTTCCGCGGCCTCGGCTCGGCGGCCCTGGCCGCCACCGGGGTGCTCGCCCTGGCGACCGCGTGCGGTCAGGCGCTCTGGCTCGGCGATCCGGACGCGCGGCCGCTTCTGTTCTTCGGCCTGTGGATCGCGACGGCCTGCGGAGCGGGCGGCCTCATCGGCATCGAGACGGTTCGGCGCTCGCGCCAGCTGCATTCGGGCCTGGCGGACGCGATGGTGTGGAATGCGATCGAGGGGTTCCTGCCCGCCGCCGGGGCGGGCGCCTGCCTCGCCCTGGTGATCGCACGCTTCGCCCCCGATCAGGTCTGGATGCTGCCGGGCCTGTGGCAGGTGCTGGTCGGCCTCGGCCTGTTCGCCTCGGCGCGGATCCTGCCGCGGGCGGTGCAGGGCGCGGGCGCGTTCTACCTTCTCGCCGGCCTGACCGCGCTGGCGGTCGCGGGCGAGACCCGGGCGCTCTCGCCCTGGCTGATGGGCCTGCCCTTCGCCATCGGGCAGGGCTGGCTCGCCGTCGTGATGTCCGGCACAGGAGGCGGCGATGGCGATCTCTGATCGGGCCGACGGCCGCTTCTCCTACGACGGTCTCGATCGGGTGATCCACGAGAAGGCGCGGCTCAGCGTGCTGACCTCGCTGGTCGGCCATCCGAAGGGCCTGGCGTTCCCCGACCTGAAGCGCCTGTGCGGGCTCACCGACGGCAACCTCAGCCGCCACCTCGCGGTGCTGCAGGAGGCCGATCTCGTCAGCCTGGAGAAAGGCCACGCCCATAACCGTCCGCAGACCCTGTGCCGGCTGACGCCGGCGGGGCGGGCCCGTTTCCTCGAGTACCTCGGCGTCCTGGAACAGGTGGTGCGCGACGCCGCCAAGGCCGCCCGCCTGCCGGAATCCGGCCACCTCAACACCACCCCGGCCTGACGGCCGACCGCCCGCCATCCGCGCCGCCCCCGACCGGAGCCTTCCAAGATGCAAAGCCCCACCGACACCAGGCCGGGCCTTCACGCCGCGATCATCATGGACGGCAACGGGCGCTGGGCGACCCGGCGCGGGCTGCCGCGCGCCGCCGGCCACCGCACCGGGGTCGAGGCGATCCGGCGCACCGCCGAGGCCTGCCCCGAGCACGGGATCGGCACGCTGACCCTCTACGCCTTCTCCAGCGACAACTGGCAGCGCCCGGCCGACGAGGTCGGCGGCCTGATGCGGCTGCTGCGCGTCTACCTGCGCAACGAGACGGCGCGGCTCGCCCGCACCGGCACCCGCCTCAGCGTCGTCGGCCGCCGCGACCGGCTGCCGGCCGGGCTGCCCGAGGCGATCGAGCGGGCCGAGGCCGCGACCGCCGCCGGGCGCAAGCTGCACCTGCGCATCGCCGTCGACTATTCCGCCCGCGACGCGATCCTCGCCGCCGCCGCGCGGCTCGCCGGCCAGCCCGCCTCGCGCGAGGCGTTCGGAGCGGAGATCGCCGGCGCGATGCACGGCTCGCCGGTAGACGTCGACCTGCTGATCCGCACCGGCGGCGAGCAGCGCCTCTCCGACTTCATGCTGTGGGAGGCGGCCTATGCCGAGCTCCACTTCACCGAGCGGATGTGGCCCGATTTCGGCGAGGCCGACCTCGCGGCCGCGATGGCCGAATTCACCCGCCGCGACCGCCGCTTCGGCGGCTTGAGCGCACCGAAGGTCTCGGCTGCGGCCTGACCGGACTGGACAGGACGGGGGGTCGGCGCCAGATCGGCGGTGTCGCTCCCCTGGCTCGAAGATCGCTGCATGTCCGCTGACGCGTCCCCGCCCGCCCTCGACGACGAGACCGTCGCCTTCGCCGGTCGTCTGTTCCAGTATGCGCGGATGGGGCATGCCGCCAAGCTGGCGGAGTTGTTCGGGCAGGGGCTTCCGGCCAACATCCGCAACGACAAGGGCGACAGCCTGCTGATGCTGGCGGCCTACAACGGCCAGGCCGAGACCGCCCGCGTCATCCTGGAGGCCGGCGGCGACCCGGAACTTCCCAACGACCGCGGCCAGACCCCGCTCGCCGGCGCCGCCTTCAAGGGCGACGTCGCGATCGCGACGCTGCTCCTCGCTCACGGTGCGGCGGTGGACGGCACCGGCGACGGCAGCCGCACCGCGCTGATGACCGCGGCGATGTTCGACCGCACCGAGATCGTCGACCTGCTGCTCGCCCACGGCGCCGACCCGGACCGCCGCGACGCCGCCGGCCAGTCGGCCGCCGACATGGCGCAGGCGATGGGCGCGCAGAACACGCCGGTTCAGCTCGCGAACGCGAAGCGATCCGGCGCCTGAGCGATCACTCGCCGTCGGGAGGCAGCGCTTCGGTGACCTGGACGCGCTGGGCCGGCGGCTCCGCCGCGGGCTCGGCCGTCTCGACCGCGGCCGCGACGGCGGCGACGCCCTCGTAGCGCGACAGGCGCCGGTCGATCATGCCGTCGATCCGGTCGTAGACCTCGGCCACCGTGAGGTGGCGCCGCGCCTTGCCGGCGGCCTTGTCGGCCTTCTGCGTGAACAGCGCCCGGTTGGCCCGCGCCGCGCTGCGGAACTCGCGCTCGGCGACCTCGTCCGGGCGGTCGGCGCTCATCGTCAGGAATCGCCCGGCGCTCGACGTGCCGAGGAAATGCGCGAAGTACAGCTCCGACGTGGTCAGCGCCCGGCCGACGCGCGCTTCGATGCGCCCGCGGTCGCGCTTGATCAGCTCCGCCGCCATCAGCGCGGCGACGTAGGGGTCCTTGCGCAGCGACAGCACCCGGTCGCGCATCGGCGCGGCGACGGTGATCGCGGCGCCGCGGCCCTTCACGGCGGCCGCCTCGGCGTCGAGGCCGTAGCGGGCGCCGAAGTCGCGGATCATCTCGAGCCAGGTGGCGGTGACGAACTGGAACAGGCCCTCGGCCGACGAGGTCTGCGCCTTCACGTCGGTCGCGAAGCTGGATTCCTTGTCGGCCAGCGCCATCAGGTAGACCGGGTCGACGCCCGCTGCGGCGGCGGCCTTCAGGATCGTGTCGACGATCCGGCGCGGCACGCCGACCTTGCCGAAACGGATGGTGTCGTCGGTCTCCGGCGATGGCTGGGGCAGGGCGGCGAGGTCGCCGGCGATCAGCGCGCTGGTGGCCGGTTCCTGCTCGATGACGGGAACGCCGCTCCACTCGGAGGGGTTGTGGGGAGGTCCGGCGCTGGCCAGGTCGATCGCGGCGCGGGGACGCTCGTCGATCCGGTCGTGGGCCGAGGCCGCCGGCGCGAAGGCGGCCTGCGGCACGACGAACCCGGCGAGCAGGGCGGCCAGCCCCAGCGCGGCGCTCCTGCGGCGCAGGGCGGACGGGCGGCGAAATTTGGCCTCGTTCCGCTGCGTCCCGCACACGGCCCGCGGCAGCCAAACCACGGTGTTCACTTCACAATTCGACTCGATAGGCACGAGTCGGCTCACGTCGTCGGCGCAGAGCGCCGGCTCCGGGAAAACCCCCATTGCTGGTCCTTTTCGTGCCGCGGCGTTCATCGGCCGGGCTTCGATCAAGCGGCGGCTCTATCGCCGGATGCCGTGACCACAATGGGACGGCTCGGTGATCCAAGCGTGGCACGCTTAAGGAGCGGTTAACGCTCTCTTTTCACGCATTCTTAACCAGCCGTTCGGGTCCCATTCAGCCCTAGGTTGGCACAAAGATGTCGCATTCGGGCTTGGAACGTTGCACCCGAGCGCCAGTTAGCATGGGCCACGCAGGGCGGTCCGCATCGGCCCGTTCGAAGTCCCTGCGTCCGAAGCGTTTAAGGAATTTTCTCCCCATGAGCATGCAGACCGGTCGTCGCGTCGGCGTTGCGTTCGTCGGCATGGGTGGCGCCGTCGCCACCACAGCCATCGCCGGCATCGAGATGATCAAGTCCGGATCGAACCGCCTCGACGGTCTGCCTCTCGCGGGCGTCGCAGTCGCCGGAATGGCCGACTACAAGGATCTCGTCTTCGCCGGATGGGATCTGAACGGTGACGATCTCGCCTCCGCCGCGCAGGGGCACGGCGTGCTCACCAAGCAGGACATCGAGAACGGTGCCCAGGTGCTGAAGGGCATCCAGCCCTGGCCGGCCGTGGGCAGCGCGAAGTTCTGCAAGAACATCGACGGTGCAAACCGCATCGTCGCCGCCGACCATCGCGAGGCGGTGTCGATCATTGCCGCCGACCTCCGCCGCTTCAAGCAGGAGAGCAACCTCGACGAGGTCGTGGTGGTGAACCTCGCCTCCACCGAGCGCTGGCCCGACCTCACCGCCGCCGTGCTCAACTCGACCGAAGCCTTCGAGAAGGGCCTCGATACCAGCGACGAGCACATCTCGCCGGCGATGCTCTACGCCTATGCGGCGATCAAGAGCGGCGTGCCCTACGCCAACTTCACCCCGAGCATCGCCGCCGACGTGCCGGCGCTGCTGTCGCTCGCCACCGAGATGAACGTTCCGGTGGCCGGCAAGGACGGCAAGACCGGCCAAACCATGATGAAGACGGTTCTCGCACCGGCCTTCAAGGCGCGCGCCCTTCACGTCGACGGCTGGTTCTCGACCAACATCCTTGGCAACCGCGACGGCCTTGCCCTCAACGACCCGGCCTCGCTGCAGTCGAAGATCAACACCAAGGGCACGGTGCTCGACTCGATCCTCGGCTACCCGGTCGAGGATCACTTGGTCCACATCCACTATTACCGCCCGCGCGGCGACGACAAGGAAGCCTGGGACAACATCGACATCACCGGCTTCATGGGCCAGCGCATGCAGGTGAAGGTCAACTTCCTGTGCAAGGACTCGATCCTTGCAGCCCCGCTCGTCATCGAGATCGCCCGCGTCCTCGACCTCGCCAAGAAGCGCGGCGACGGCGGCGTGCAGGAGCAGCTTTCGACCTTCTTCAAGGCGCCGATGGTGAAGAACGGCCACGGTCCCGAGCACGATTTCGGCAAGCAGGGCAAGATGCTGCTCGATTGGCTGGACGGCGACCGCTGATGTCGGACGGCGTTCCGGCGACCGGCGCGTCCGGGCCTGCGGCGCCCGCCGAGCTGCGCGACCTGCTCGTCGAGATGAACGATCTCAAGCGCGTCCGGTCCGCCGGACGCGTCGGCTCCATCGCCGAGCGTCTGTTTGCGCAGGGTTGGAGTGCCCTGACGGGCGGAGCACCCGCCGAGGATGTGGCGCTCGACGTCACCGCGACGGCTCTGGCCGCGACCCGGCTGTGCGATCTCGATGCCGCATTCCTGGCCGCTGCGGGCCTGCCGGACGCGGCCGTGTCGGGCGTCCTCGTCGAGGGGTTCGACAGCGTCACGACGGCACTCGATCCTCACTTGCGCGATGCGCTTCGCGACCGGCTTCGCCATCGTGCCGAGCATCCGCAGGGCACGGTGCCGGGTTTCGTCGCGGCCCTGGCGCAGCAGCCGCGGGCGGGCGTCACTTGTCCCGGGCGTCCCCGCATCCTGCTCGAGCCCCCCGAGAACCATGCCGAGCACTGCCTCGTGGTCGCGGTCTACGGTGTCGTGCTGAGCCCGTTCTACCGGGCCGATCCGGCGACCGTGTTCCTCGCCGCGATGGCGCATCACTTCCACAACGCCGCGATGCCCGATGCTGGTTTCACCGGCGAGATGCTGCTCGGCGACCATCTCGGCCCGATCATGGCGCGGACGACCCAATGGGCGCTCGACGAGCTCGACGGCCCGCTGCGGGAATCGGTCGAGCGCGCTCGTGCGGTGCTGCCGGACAACGCGACGGCGGAAGGCCGGGCGTTCCATGCGGCCGACTGCATCGACCGCGTGCTGCAGATCGCGCAGCACCTGCGCGCGGCCTCGCTCACCATGGGCACGGTGCTCGACGAGATGGAGCTGGTCCATGCCGGGCCGGTCAAAGGCTTCCACGATCGCGTGCTCGCGGATATGCGCATTCCGTAGAACCGACGTCGCGGCGCTCGTTCCGCGACGGACATACGACGCCATTCCCGCCATGCCGTCCTTGCCGTGACCGCGCCCGCGGCATCAGAGTTCCGATGATTCCCTTCGACCTGCGGTCGCCCGCGACCGGCCATGCGCTGAAGCCCGACACCGCGCATTCCCTGCGCGATGCCGAAGCCGGCGAGCGCTGGCCGGTGGTCGACGGCATCCCCTATCTCCGGGTCGGCCGCGCCGACCTCGTCGCCCGCGTTCTCGCGCATCTCGACGCCGGCGAGGGCGACGCGGCGCTCGCGCTCCTGCTCGCCGATCAGGACGATTGGTGGACCGGCCCGCCGGCCGAGCCGGCCGACCTCTCCGCGCTGATCGCCGGCCGCGCCACGGCGACCCTGCGCGATGCCGTCCGCCTGCTCGGCTGGGGCCGCGTCGGCGATTACTTCCTGCACCGGTGGAGCGACCCGACCTATCTCGCCGGCCTCGCCCTGCTCGAAGCGCACTGGAACGATCCGGTCTGCATCTTCGAGTTCGCCTGCGGCATCGGCCACTACCTGCGCACCCTGAAGCAGCGCGGCTGCAAGGTCGCGGGCGCCGACGTGGTCTTCGCCAAGCTCTGGGTCGCCCGGCACTGGGTGGTCGGCGCCGGTGCGCAGCTCGTCTGCTTCGATGCCGGCTCGGCGCATTGGCCGATCCCGGGCGCGCCGGTGGACCTCGTCGTCTGCAACGATGCCTTCTACTTCCTCGACGAGAAGGCGACGCTGCTCGACAACCTCCGCCAGAACGCCGGCGACGACGGCTGGCTGGCGCTCAGCCACATCCACAACAGCGACCGCCCCGGCTTCTCGGCCGGCCGCGCCGTCTCGGCCGACGAGATCGCCGAGCTGTTTCCCGATGCCCTCGTCTACGACGACGCCGAGCTGACCCGAGCCCTGGTCGCGGCGCGGGCGCCGAGCCCGCGCGCGCCGTCGGAGCTGCGGGCCTGCGAGGCGTTCTCGGTGGTCGCCGGGCCGGGGATGCGGCCGGCGCCGCGTTCCGTCGTGGACGGGCTGACGCTGCCGAAGGCCGGCGCCGACCTCGTCCTCAACCCGCTCTATCGCCGCGACGAGACGGGCGGGTATGCCATCGCGTGGCCCTCGGAGCGCTACGAGGCCGAGTACGCGCCGCACGTCACCTACCCGCTGCGATCGGACGGTCCCGAAAGGCTGGTCTTTTCCGGCGGCCTCGAGGCGGCGGAGATCGGACGCGTGCGCAGCCGGGAATTCGTCGATCTCCCGGAGCGCTGGTGATGGATGCCGTCCGCTGGGGCATCGTCGGCTACGGCTGGGTCGCCCGCGACTACATGGCGCCGGGCATCCGCGCCGCCGGGCACCGCCTCGTCGCGGTGTGCGACCCGGGGGCGGCCTCCCGCGCCGCCGCCGAGGCCGAGGGCGCCCGCGCCTACGACAGCCTGGACCGGCTGGTCGCCGACCCGGAGATCGAGGCGGTGTACGTCGCGACGCCCAATCACCTCCACCGGCAGGCGGTCGCGGCGCTGGCGGTGTCGGGCAAGGCGATCCTGTGCGAAAAGCCGATGGCGGCGAGCCTCGGCGACGCCGAGGCGATGGCCGCGGCGGTCGCACGGTCGGGGGCGTTCTACGGCACGGCGTTCGATCAGCGTCATCATCCCGGCCATCGCGCCCTGCGCGACCGGATCGCCGATGGCCGGCTCGGCACGGTGACGGCGATCCGCATCGTCTACGCCTGCTGGCTCGGGCGCGACTGGGCGGCCTGCCCCGGCCAGGACAACTGGCGCATCGATCCGGCGCAGGCCGGCGGCGGCGCCTTGATGGATCTGGCGCCGCACGGGCTCGACCTCGTCGACTACCTCCTCGGCGAATCGCTGATGGACATCGCGGCCCTCACGCAGGCGCGGGCCCAGGATTACGCGGTCGACGACGGCGCGCTGCTGATCGGGCGGACCGAGAGCGGGGTGCTGGCGAGTCTCAACGTCGCCTACAACTGCCCCGACGCGCTGCCGCGCCGCCGCCTCGAGATCGTCGGCACCAAGGGTCTGCTCACCGCGATCGACACGATGGGCCAGACCGCCGGCGGCACCGTGACCTTCACCGACAGTGCGACCGGCGCCTCCGAGCCCGTCGCCTTCGACGCCGAGGCGTCGCCCTTCACCGAGCAGGTCCGGGCCTTCGGCTCGGCGCTGCGGCGTCCGGCGGAGCGGGAGGCCTACTCGGCGGCACGCGACCTCCACACCATGCGGCTGATCGCGCGGGCCTACGGCGCGCTCGCCCCAGCAGACGGACCGAACACGTGACCGAGAACGACCAGGACGACCGCGCCCGCGATCCGCGCATCAAGGCGCCGCGGCCCTACAGCTTCGGCGGCCCGCGCCGGATCGAGGGGCTGCCGCAGAACCTGCCGGAGCCGGTGCGCGCCTATCTCGACATCCTTCCGCCGGGCCGGATCGTCGGGTTCCCCCTGGCGCCGCTCGACCGCACCGGCATCCCGGTCTGGTTCGTCTCGCTGTTCCTCGACGATCCATTCTTCGTCGGCGCGATGCCGTCCGGCATCGGCTACGGCGCCACCGACGACGAGGCGCTGATCGGCGCGGTCGCCGAGAT
The DNA here is from genome assembly GCF_022829665.1 of Methylobacterium sp. E-041. Lineage (NCBI taxonomy): Bacteria > Pseudomonadati > Pseudomonadota > Alphaproteobacteria > Hyphomicrobiales > Methylobacteriaceae > Methylobacterium > Methylobacterium sp. E-041. The sequence goes on from NZ_JAKSYQ010000134.1 coordinate 19,687, forward strand.
CGCCGAGAACCTGATGCCGTCACTCGCGGTGATGCCGCGCAAGAAGGAGCGCGCGAGCTACCACGACCTCGTCAAGGTCTACGGCGCCGGCTCGGTCGCCGACCCGCTGACCCTCTGCCTGCCGGCCGGCTCCCCGGTGGGGCGCGACACGGTGCTGGAATGGACCGCGGCGACGCGCGCCAGGACCGGTGCGATCGTGCTGATGCCGCTCGACATCGCGGCCACCGATTATTTCGAGCTGTCGGAGGGCTACAAGCCCTTCACCAACCTGATCACCAACGGCCTCGGTGCCGGGCCGGACGTGCCGTTCGCGCTCGGCCACGGCGTCCTCGAGCTGCTGCAGCGCGACGGCAACGGCCTCCTGTTCCGTGCGCTCGACCAGGGCGTGATGCTCGACGTCTCGGAGGGCCTCGGACCCGAGACGCGGGCGATGCTCGACCGCCTCGACGCGCTCGGCATCCGGGCGCTGCCGAAATTCGCCACCGACCAGTTCGGGCTGACCAACCTCTACGTCGTCGGCTACGACAAGGATCCGGCCGACGCCCCGGTGCCGATCGCGCTCTCGGCCTGCGGCGAGGCCTGCGACCCGGATCGCGAGCGTGCGCTCCGCAAGGCGCTGCTCGAGTTCCAGGCCGCCCGCGTGCGCAAGGCCTTCGGCCACGGGCCGCTCGCCTTCGCCGAGCGGGTGACGCCGCCGGGCTACGTCGGCGCGTTCATCGAGAAGGCGCTGCCGAGCCTCGACCTCGAGGAGAGCCGGGCGCTGAAGGCCATGCTCGAATGGATCGTGCTGCCCCCCGAGGGCCTGCGCGACGTCCTGAAGGACACGGTCTATTCCGAGCGGGCGACCAAGGCGTTCACCGACCTGCCGACGACCCCGGCCGCCGACGGTCACGCGCGCGGCAAGATCGCCTGCGACCGGCTCGACGAGGCCGGGTTCGACATCCTCTACGTCGACTGCTCGCCGGTGGGCGGCGCGGTCGGCGTTGTCAAGGCGATCGTGCCGGGGCTCGAGGTCGAGACCATGAGCTACTACCGCATCGGCGAGCGCAACGCCCGCAAGCTGATCGAGCGCGACCACCCGCTGATCACGTTCGGCACCCCGAGCGAGACCCTGCTGCCGGTTCGCCTGACGCCGGAGGCGATCGAGCGCTTCGGCGGCCAGCCACTGTTCGACACCGCGCTGGCGGAGTCGATCGTCGGCAGCCACTATCCGCTCTACCGCGAGCCGGAATCGCACCATGCCCCGTTCCGGCTGGAGCAGACGGGGAGGGCCGCGTGACGCTTCGCTTCGCCTACAACACGAACGGTGCGGCCAACCATCGGCTCGACGACGCGATCGACCTGATCAAGGGCGCCGGCTACGACGGCGTCGCCCTGACGCTCGACATCCACCACCTCGACCCCTTCGCGGAGGGCTGGGCGACGGAGGCCGGCCGGGTTGCGAGCCGCCTGGAGAAGCTGGAGCTCGGCTCGGTGATCGAGACCGGCGCCCGCTTCCTCCTCGACCCGCGCGCCAAGCACGAGCCGACGCTCGTCACCGCAGACGCCTCGGCCCGCGCGCGCCGCGTCGGCTTCCTCAAGCGTGCGATCGACATCGGCGCGATGCTGCATTCCGAGGCGGTCTCGTTATGGGCCGGGGTGCCGCGACCGGGCGTCGACCCGGCCGAGGCGCGGGGCTGGCTCGTCGAAGGATTGACCGAGGTCGTGGCCTACGCCGCCGAAAAGGGGGTGGTGCCGTGCCTCGAGCCCGAGCCGGGCATGCTGATCGAGACGCTGGACGACTTCGCCGCGCTCGAGGTGGGAGGCCTGCGCCTTGCCCTCGACACCGGCCATTGCCTCGTCACCGGCGAGCGCGACCCGGCGGCGGCGGTCCACGAATTCGCCGGACGCATCGGCACGGTGGCGATCGAGGACATGAAGCGCGGGGAGCACATCCACCTGCCCTTCGGCGAGGGCGACATGGACGTGCCCGGCATCCTCGAGGCGCTGGAGGCCATCCGCTACGACAAGCTGATCTGCGTGGAGCTGTCGCGCGAGAGCCATCGCGCCGACGCGATGATCCCGGCCTCGCTCGAATACCTCCGCAGCTGCCGGCGCGACGGGCCGCCCCTTCCGGACGACCAGGAGACCCGGCGGCAATGAGGATCTGCTTCGTCAGCCGGCGCTACTTTCCGGCGATTTCCGGCATGAGCGTCTACGCGCAGAACCTGCTGCGCGAGCTGGTCCAGGCCGGCCACGACGTGACGATGGTCTCGCAGTATCGCGGCGACGCGTTCGGCACCCGCGTCTACGGCGGCGGCCCGCCGCCCGCGGTGCCGGGCGTGCGGGTGATCGGCCTCGAGCAGGTCGGCGAGCAGACGAGCGGCGACTTCGAGCGCGACATCGACACGATGGTCGCGACCATCCGCGACGAGCACGCGCGCAAGCCCTTCGACGTCCTGCACGCGCAGTACGGCTACCCGACCGGGTGGGCGGTGCTGCTGGCGTCCAAGGCGCTCGGCGTGCCGAACGTGGTCTCGATCCAGGGCGGCGACGGGCACTGGGTCGGGTCGTGCTGCGAGACCCATCGGGTCGCGATGTGCGCGGTGCTGGCCCATGCCAACGCCCTGCTGATCGGCGGCGCCTCCTTCGTCGACGAGGTCTGCGACCGGCTCGGCTCGGACCCGGCCCGCTTCACTATCGTGCCCGGCGCCGTCGACACCGCGCGGTTCGCCCGCGGCGGCGACGGCCTGCCGGCGCCCCATGACGGACCGGTCCGCCTGTTCTATCACGGCCGCGTCGACCGCCGGAAAGGCGTGCTCGACTTCATCCAGGCCCTGGCGATCCTGCGCGAACGCGGCACGCCGTTCGCCGCCACGATCTCGGGCATCGGCCCCGACGTGGAGTCCTCGCACGCGCTGGCCGCGGAACTCGGGTTCTCGGACGCCGAGATCCGTTTCACCGGCTACGCCGATTACGACACCGTTCCGAGCCTCTATCGACAGGCCGACGTCTTCGTGTCGCCGACCTACGCGGAAGGCTTCTCCAACACGATCCTGGAGGCGATGGCCGCGGGGCTCGCGGTCGTGTCCTGCCACGCGGTCGGCGTCTCGGACTGCCTGCGCGACGGGGAGAACGGCCTCCTGACGATGCCCGGCGACGTGCCGGCGCTGGCCGAGGCGCTGACGCGGATCGTCACCGACGCGACCTTGCGCCGCCGCCTCGCCGGGGCCGCCCTAGAAGAGTGCCGCCGGGTGTACTCCTGGACGGCGGTCGGCCGTCAGATCATGGCGGTCTACGGCGAGGTCGTGCACGCGGCCCCGGCGACGGACTTCGCGGACACGCTCCCGCACGATCCGGCCTGCCGCTTCCGCGCCGAGCCGCACCTGCTCTAGCCGCAAGCCCCGATCCGATGCCCACCGCGCTCGCCCTGTCTCCCCACCTCGACGATGCCGCCTTCTCCTGCGGCGGCACGCTGGCGATTCTGGCCGCGTCGGGCTGGCGCGTGGTGATGGCGACGGTGTTCACGCAGAGCGTCCCCGGCCCGACCGGGTTCGCGCTCGCCTGCCAGCTGGACAAGGGGCTCGACGCGTCGGTGGACTACATGCGCCTGCGCCGCGCCGAGGACGAGGCGGCGGCCCGCTGCCTCGGGGTCGAGGTGCGTCACCTGCCGTTCCGCGAGGCGCCGCACCGCGGCTACGGCTCGGCGCCGGACCTCTTCGCCGAGCCCCGTGCCGACGACGGCATCGTCGAGCACCTGGTCCCCGCCTTCCGGGCGCTGATCGACGACATCGCACCGGACCTGATCCTCGCGCCGCAGGCGATCGGCGGCCATGTCGACCACCTGCAGGTGGTCGCGGCCTTCCGCAGGACCGGGTCGCGGCAGCCGGTGCTGTGGTGGCGGGATTTCCCCTACACGGTGCGCGACACCGTGCCGAAGGCGCCGCTCGCCGCCTCCTTCGCCGGCCTGCCGGTCCGCCAGGTCGACCTCGATCGGGCCGCGCAGGAGGCGAAGGCCGAGGCCTGCGCCGCCTACGCGACGCAGCTCGGCTTCCAGTTCGGCGGACGCGCGGCGCTGATGGACCGTCTCCGCGCCGAGGGCGGGCGCGAACGCGTCTCGGTCGCGGGCATCCTGCCCGACGGCTGTCCCGGGTTCGATGCGGCCGCCTGAGCCCGGCACGCCGAAGAGCCTGGCCGATCCGGAGGTTCTGGCAGCGCGACGGGCGATCCGCGATGCCGGCCACGTCGCGCCGCTCCGCGCGATGGCAGCCCGGATCGCCCGAGAGTTCGACGCCGCCGTTCCCGACCCGGATCCCCTCGACGGCGGCATCCAGGCACGCCTGCTGCTCCTGCTGGAGACGCCGGGACCGGCGATCGTCCGCACCGGCTTCGTCTCGCGCGACAACCCCACCGGCACCGCGGCCAACCTGTTCCGCTTCCTCGCGGAGGCGGGGATCGCGCGGGCCGACACGCTGATCTGGAACGCGATCCCGTTCGTGATCCATGCCGAGGGCGCCCTGAACCGGGCGCCGCGCCGCTCCGAGATCCGTGCCGCGGCGCCCTGCCTCGCCCCGCTGCTCGCGCTCCTGCCCGACCTCGCCGTCGTCGTCCTGTCCGGCCGCGTCGCCGGCATGGCGCGTGAGTCCATCGCCGCGCTGAGGCCGGGTCTTCCGGTGGTCGCGATCCCGCATCCGAGCCCGACCTACGTCTGCACTGCGCCGGACGTGGCCGCGCGCATCCGCGCCGGGTTGGGCGAGGCCGGCGTCATCCTGCGGACATGCGGCACGGCGAGAACCGGCTTTTCCGTGCCCGATTGAGAACGAGCCGGTGCGGTCGCTGGCCTTGGAGCGCCGATGGTTCTACATGCGGGGCAACGGGCAACGGCCCGAAACATCCGGCATCGAACCCGCGGCCCGCTCGCCGGCCGGGCGGGATATCCGGCGGAGGCGGACGCCGATCGGAATGAACGTCCACGATCAGCATCGCGGAACGCGCGATCATGCCGAGACGGCCGCGCCAGACGCGCCGATCCCGGCCGACGGCACGGCGGGCAAGGGCCGGCGCAGCCGCTACGCCTGGCTCGGCACCGCGGCGAGCATCATCCTGTTCGCCGTCTCGCTCGGCGTCCTGTGGAAGCTGGTCCAGACCGTCACCTGGGCGGATCTGCGCAAGGCGTTCGTCGAGGCCAGCTCCGACCAGCTCGGCCTCGCCTTCCTGTTCGTCTTCGTCAGCTACCTCTTCCTCACCGGCTACGACGCGCTCGCCCTGCGACAGCTGCGGATCAAGGTGCCCTACCGGATCACCGCGCTCGCCTCGTTCACGAGCTACGCGGTGAGCTTCACGCTCGGCTTCCCGCTGCTGACCGCCGGCACGATCCGTTACTGGATCTATGCGCGCCAGGGCCTCACCGCGGCGAAGATCGCCGCGCTCACGGTCATCGCCGGCTTCACCTTCTGGCTCGGCATGGGCGTGGTGCTGGGCTTGAGCCTGATCATCGAGGCGAGCCAGCTCGCGGGCCTCGCCTTCACGTCGATCCGGATCAACCAGGGCGTCGGGCTGTTCGCGCTGGCCCTGGTGCTCGGCTATCTCGGCTGGGTCTCGGCCAAGCGCCGGCACGTCACCATCCGGCAATGGCGCCTGGAGCTGCCGGGCGCCTCCGTCTCCCTGGGGCAGATGGTGGTCGGCATCGGCGACGTCTGCGCGGCGGCCGCCGTGCTGTACGTGCTGATGCCGGCGGGCCTCTCCATCGGCTTCACCACCTTCCTGGCGATCTACGTCCTCGCGGCGATGCTCGGCATCGCCTCGAACGCGCCCGGCGGGCTCGGCGTGTTCGAGGCGACGATCCTGCTGGCGCTGTCGAGCCTGCCGCGGGAGCAGGTGCTGGGCTCTCTGCTGCTGTTCCGGATCTGCTACTACGTCGTGCCCTTCGTCACCGCGCTGGCGATGCTCGGCGCCTACGAGATCGTGAAGCGGGCGGGCCGCGCGCGCGGAGAGCCGTGAGCCTCGGCGGCCGCGAGCATGCCTGAGGCCGCCACGAGCCGAGCGGCCTGGACCAGCGCGGCGACGGCGGTCTCGCTCGTCGGTCTCTTCGCGTACCACCGCGGCCTCCTCGACGGGCCGATGATCGCGGCGGGGCTCGCGGCGATCTGCGTCGGCGGCTTTCTCGCCACCCGCGGGCGCGACGCGATCGCCGCCGCACCGAGCCTGCGCCAGACCGATCGCCACGCGGTCGCCGAGGCGCTGCTCGCCAACATCCCCGACCCGGTGATCCTCATCGACCGCCGCGCGGTGGTGATCGAGGCGAACCCGGCTGCGCGGGCCCTGCTGCCGGCCTTGCGCCTGCGCCACCCGCTCTCCTTCGCCCTGCGCGCGCCGGACGTGCTCGACGCGGTGGAGGCGGTGCTGCGGACCGGCGCGCCCGCGAAGACCACCTACGCCGTCCGCGTGCCGACCGAGCGCGCCTTCGAGGTCCAGATCGGCGCGCTGCCGATGCCGGAGGGCGGCCAGCCGAACGTGGTGCTGTTCCTGCGCGACCTCACCGCCGCGCGGCGCCTCGAGGCGATGCGGGTCGATTTCGTCGCCAATGCCAGCCACGAGCTGCGCACGCCGCTGGCCTCGCTCCTCGGCTTCATCGAGACGCTGCAGGGCCCGGCCCGGGCCGACGCGCCGGCCCGCGAGCGCTTCCTGGGCATCATGCACAGCCAGGCGCAGCGGATGACCCGGCTGATCGACGACCTGCTCTCGCTCTCGCGGATCGAGCTGCGCGAGCACGTGGCGCCGACCCAGGTGGTCGACCTCGGCACGATCGCCCGCCAGATGGTCGATGCGCAAGGGGCGCTCGCGGGAGCCCGCGGCGTCGCGGTCGTCCTGGAGGCGGGGGAGGGCGCGTATCCGGTGCTCGGCGAGCCGGACGAGCTGCTGCGCGTCGTCGAGAACCTGATCGAGAACGCGGTGAAGTACGGCGGCCGCAGCGTCGTCGTCGGCCTGGCGCGGACGCGCGACGCGCTGCTCGGCAGCCGCATCGTGCTGAGCGTGCGCGACGACGGGCCGGGCATCGCCCCCGAGCACCTGCCGCGCCTGACCGAGCGCTTCTACCGCATCGACGTGGCGTCGAGCCGCCAGAAGGGCGGCACCGGGCTCGGCCTCGCCATCGTCAAGCACAGCCTCAACCGCCACCGGGGCCGCCTCGCCTTCGAGAGCGAGGTCGGTGCCGGCACGGTGGTGCGCGTGACGCTTCCCGAGCACCGCCCCCGCGCCGCGGCGGAGCCGACGGCGGAGGCCGATCAGCCGTAGGCGGCGATCGCCCGGGCGGAGCCGGGCTCGGCCACCTCGAGCCCCGAGCCGACATACTCGTTGAGCTTGTTGCGCAGCGTCCGGATCGAGATGCCGAGGATCTTGGCCGCATGGGTGCGGTTGCCGAGGCAATGGTCGAGGGTGTCGAGGATCAGGTCGCATTCGACCTGCGCCACGGTGCGGCCGACGAGCCCGCGGGTCGCGGCTTCCGCCACCTGGGCCGCGCGCGTCGCGGCACCGACCGGCGCGGCGATTGAGTCGCCCTCCGGCGTCAGGATCGCGTCGGCGCCGATCTCAGGGCCGGAGGCGAGCAGCACCGCCCGGTGCAGGGTGTTCTCGAGCTCGCGCACGTTGCCACGCCACGGGTTCTTCAGCACCATCTCCTGCGCCGCCCGCCCGAGCGGCCGCACCGGCACGCCGTTCACCTCGGCATACTTCTTGGCGAAGTGCGCGGCGAGCTCGAGGATGTCGGCCGGGCGCTCGCGCAGGGGCGGCAGGCGCAGGTGGACGACGTTCAGGCGGTAGAACAGGTCCTCGCGGAACGTGCCCTTGCGGACCTCCTCGGCGAGGTTGCGGTTCGAGGTGGCGAGCACGCGGATGTCGACCTTGACCGGGGCCGAGCCGCCGACGCGGTCGATCACCCGCTCCTGCAGCGCCCGCAGCAGCTTGGATTGCAGGCGGACGTCCATCTCCGAGATCTCGTCCAGCAGCAGCGTGCCGCCGTTGGCCTCCTCGAAGCGGCCGATGCGCCGGGCGACCGCGCCGGTGAAGGCGCCCTTCTCGTGGCCGAACAGCTCGGACTCGAGCAGGGCCTCGGGGATCGCGGCGCAGTTGACCGAGACGAACGGCTTGTTGCCGCGTGCCGACTTCTGGTGGACGTGGCGGGCGAGCACCTCCTTGCCGGTGCCGCTCTCGCCGGTGATCAGCACCGAGGCCTCCGAGCGGGCGATCTGCTCGGCCAGGCGCACCACCTTCTCCATCGAGGCGTCGCGCCAGACGAAGGCGCGTCCGTCAGCCGAGACCGCCTCGAGCACGGCGGCGATCAGGTCCGGGTCCGGGGGGAGGGGGATGTACTCCTTGGCGCCCGCCTGGATCGCGGCGACGGCGGCCTTCGCGTCGGTGGTGACGCCGCAGGCGACGACCGGGGTGCGGATGCGCTCCTCGCTCAGCGCCGCGACGAGGTCGCGGATCGAGAGCCCGACATCGATCATGATGAGGTCGGCGCCCTTGGCGCGCAGGACGTTCAGCCCCTGCGCGACGCCGTCGGCCTGGGTCACCGCCGCCCCGCGGTTCATCGCGATCTTCGAGGCGGTGATCAGCTCGCCGTTGAGCCGTCCGATGATCAAGAGCCGCATCGCGGTGTCTCCGTTCTAACTGTGTCGGCGCCGCGGACCGCCCCGTCGTGCACGGCGGAGCGCGGGGCCCGGGTCTCAAGAGGTCAGCGGTCGCCCTTGACGATCTCGGTCATCGTCACCCCGAGGCGGTCCTCGACCAGAACGACCTCGCCGCGGGCGACGAGGCGGTTGTTGACGAAGATGTCGACCGCCTCGCCGACCTTGCGGTCGAGCTCCAGCACCGCCCCGGGGGCGAGGCGGAGCAGGTCGCCGATCGGCATCCGCACGGCACCGAGCACCGCCGACACCATCACCGGCACGTCGAAGAGCTGCTCGAGGTCGGAGGCGCTCTTGGGCGTCGTCGGCACGTCGCGGATCGAATCCTCGCCCGCGAAGGCCGGATCCTGGTCGCCGAGCTGCGGCAGGCTGAAATCGTCGGACATCGGGCTCTTTCGATCTCTCAGGGTTCGACGGTGGTGCCGAGGGCATCGAGGACCGCGGCCTCGATGCGGGCGCGCTCGCGCACGATCCCGCCGTCGGCCCACTCGATGCGGGCGTCGCCCGACGCCATGTCGGGATCGCCCAGCACGACGAGGCGGCCCTCGTAGCCGCGCTCGCGCGCCAACCGCTTCATCAGCCCCTCGGCCTCCTCGACGAGGCCGTCATGGACGCGCACGACAAGGTGCGGCACGCCGCGCAGGTGCTGGAGGGCGGCACGCGCCGCCTCGCCGATCGCGGCGAGCGGCCGGGCGTCGAGGGCGTCGCCCGCGATCTTGCGGGCGAGCAGCACCGCCACCTCGACCGCCTGGTCCTCGCGCGCCACGTCGCGGGCGTCGGCCTGCGCGATCAGCCCGGCGGCGGCGAGCGACAGGCGGGTCATCGCATCGGACAGCCGCGCCTGCGCCTGGGCCTCGGCCTGGGCGCGGCCCTCCTGCACGCCGCGGGCGTGGGCGTGGGCGGCGGCCTCGTCGGCGGCCTCGGCCGCGCGCACGCTCTCGCGGCTCGGCTGCGGCCGGCGGAAGTCGGTCTCGAACAGGAACGGCGTCTTGGCCGGAGCGGGCTTGGCGTTCAATAGACCAGCTCCTCCTCGGCGCTGTTCTTGGCGATCATGATCTCGCCCTTGTCGGCGAGGTCCTTGGCGAGCTCGGTCATCTTGGCCTGGGCCTCGTCCACCTCCTTGAGGCGGATCGGGCCGATCGAGCCCATCTCGTCGGTGAGGTTCTTGGCGGCGCGGGTCGACATCTGCGCCAGGAAGAAGCCGCGCACGCGCTCGTCGGCGCCCTTCAGCGCCCGGCACAAGGTCTCGTTGTCGACCGAGCGCATCAGCGTCTGCACGCTGCCGGGATCGAGCTTGAGCAGGTCCTCGAAGGTGAACATCAGCTCGCGGATGCGCTTGGCCGAGCCGCGGTTGCCCTGGTCGAGGGCGGCCAGGAACCGGCCCTCGGTCTGGCGGTCGAAGGCGTTGAAGACGTCGGCCATCATCTCGTGCGCGTCGCGGCGGGCGGATTGCGCGATGGTGGCGACGAACTCGACGCGCAACGTCTCCTCGATGTGGCGGAGCGCCTCCTTCTGCACGGTCTCCATCCGCAGCATCCGGTTGAGCACGTCGATGGCGAATTCCTCCGGCAGCAGGGTGAGCACCTTGGCCGCGTAGTCGGAGCGCACCTTCGACAGCACCACGGCGACGGTCTGCGGGTACTCGTTGCGCAGGAAGGCGGCGAGGATCTCGGGATCGACCTGGGCGATCGAGGCCCAGACCCGCTTGCCCGAGGCGCCCTTGATCTCGGCCATGATCATCGAGACCTGCTCGGTGGGGAAGATCTTCAGCAGCAGCGACTCCGTGCGCTCGAAGTTCGAGGTGATGCCCCCGCCGGTCGACAGCCGCGAGACGAAGTCGATGATCAGCTTCTCGACCGTCTCGGCTTCCAGCGATCCGAGCTGGACCATCGCGTGCGAGACCGTCTTGATCTCGTCCTCCTCCAGGCGCTGCCAGATCGGCGCCCCCTCGGCCTCGCCGAGGAGCAGCAGCAGCGCGGCGGCACGTTGCGGCCCCGGCATCGACGCGAACGCCGATCCCCCGAGGTCCTGCAAGCTCTCACCCAGTCCCGCACCCGCCGCCATCGTCCCGTCCCCTCCTCAAAGCCACTCGGTCGTCGTTCGCATCGTGCCGGCTACGGCGTTTCCTGGATCCAGTTGCGCAGGACCTCGACCGTCTCGGACGGGCTGGCGCGGACCATGTCGACCACCCGCTGCACGGTGTCGGCCTGGATCTGCCCGTTGATCTTGGCGAATTCCATCAGCCGGGCGGTCTGGTTCTCCCGCGGCACCAGGATCGTGCCGCCGGCTTCGATGTCCACCCCGCCCGCCGCGCCCGCCGCACCGAGCAGCGGCGTCGCCGCCGGGTCGGAGGCGAGCACGCGGCGCAGCAGCGGACGCACGACGACGAGCAGCACGATCAGGGTGAGCAAGGCGAGCACGCCGAGCTCGACGAACCGCATCACGTCTTCCTTGGTCGGGCTGAGCAGCGACTGGATCAGCGTCGGCTCGACGAAGTCGGCCGGGGTCGGCGCCTCGGCGAAGCGCAGGTTCACCACTTCGATCTGGTCGCCGCGCGCCTTGTCGAAGCCGACGGTGCTGCGCACCAGGGCCGCGATCCGCTCGATCTCGGCCGCCGGCCGGGGCTGGTAGGCGACCTTGCCGTCGGGGCCGGGCGCGTAGGCGCCGTCGACCAACACCGCCACCGAGAGGCGCTTCACCCGGCCGCCCTCGACCACCTCGGTCCGCGTGACCTTGGAGATCTCGTAGTTCGTGGTCTCCTCGTTCTTGTTCGAGGAATCCTTCGGCGCGGGCGCCTTGTCTTGGGCCGCGCCGGGCAGCTCGTTGCCGACGCTGACCGAGCCCTCGTTGTTGGCGGTCTGCGAGGCCTCGGTGCGGGTCTGGCTCGAGCGTACCACGCGGCTCTCGGGGTCGAAGGTCTCCGAGCGGCTCTCGACGCGGTTCATGTCGAGCTCGGCCGAGACCTGGACGCGGGCACGGCCCGGCCCGACGATGCCGGCGACGATCTCCTCGATCTGCGAGCGCAAGCGGCGCTCGAGTCCGGTCTGCTTCTCCTCGAAGGCGCCGGCCTCGCCCTGCTCGCCGCGGGCGCCGTCCGCCAGGAGCCGGCCGCGCTCGTCGACGATCGAGACGCGCTCGGGCTTCAGGCCCTCGACCGCGGAGGCGGCCAGGTGCCGGATCGCGCGGACCTGGCCGGCATCGAGGTCGCCCATCAGCTTTAGGACGATGGCGGCGCTCGGCAGCTCGCGGTCGCGCTCGAACAGGCGGCGCTCGGGCAGGACGAGGTGGACGCGGGCGGCCTGGACCCGGCCGATCGCCCGGATCGAGCGCGACAGCTCGCCTTCGAGCGCGCGCAGGTGGTTCACGTTCTGGACGAAGTTGGTCGACGAGAACGCGTCGCCCTTGTCGAAGATCTCGTAGCCGACGCCGGCCTGGCTCGGCAGACCCTTGCCGGCGAGGTCCATGCGCAGGCGGGGCAGGTCGGCGCGCGGCGCCATCACGGTCTGGCCGGTGTCGCCCCGGGTCTCGTAGCGGATGCCGCGGGCATCGAGGTCGCGCACCACGGCGGCCGCATCCTGGGCCGACAGGTCGGCGAACAGCACGCCCATGTCGGGGCGCGAGACCCGCAGGATCACGAAGGCGAAGAAGCCGATGAGGGTCAGCGTCACCGCCGCCATCGCGGCGAGGCGCGCCGGTCCGAGCTTGGTGACGAGATCGAGAACCGGCTTCACGGCTGTTACGCGCCCACCCCAGGCGGGCGCCGCGATCGGCCCCGCCCGGCAGAATTTGCCCAGGCCGTGGTTAGCGGGCGGTTAACGAATGGCCGCCGCCCCTCCATCGCCGAGGCCCTCCAAGCAGCGAAGCCGCATCCGCGGGAGGCGGATGCGGCTTCGCGTGAAACCGGCGGCGACCGCGCGGGCTGAACCGCGCCGGCCGGGGCACGGGGTCGAGTCAGTGGCGGTAATGCTGGATGCGCGTGGTGCGCAGGCCGGCAAGGCCGTGCTGGTCGATCGAGAACTGCCAGCTCAGGAACTCCTCGGTGGTGAGGGTGTAGCGCTGGCAAGCCTCTTCCAGGCTCAGGAGACCGCCGCGGACGGCGGCCACCACTTCGGCCTTCCGGCGGATCACCCATCGACGGGTGCTCGTGGGCGGCAGGTCGGCGATCGTCAGGGGACTTCCATCGGGCCCGATCACGTATTTCACTCTCGGGCGGTGCGGTTCGGTCATGATACGCTCTACAACTCGACTGACCTGTCGAGCCATCAACCTACTTGCGCGGGCTTAAAACATGTTGAAGCGGATCACTCGGAAGTGATTCGTTATCCCGAGGTTGTGGACAACCCGATCCCGGTGACGCTGGAGAGCGGCACGCGTGAGGTGCCGATGACCAGGACCGGGTTGGCCCCGCTGAGGTCGACCTCGTCCACGGTGCCGGTTGTCTCGGTCGCGACCGAGACGGCGGCGCCGGTCGCATCGGTGGCCGAGACCTTGATCGAGTAGGTGCCCGCCGCCGAGGCAAGCCCGGACGAGTTCTTGCCGTTCCAGGAGAAGGTCTGGGGGCCGGCGGCGAGCGACGTCGTCTGGGTGCCGACGACGTTGCCGTTGGAATCGGAGATCGTCACCACCGCCTTGGTCGCCGCGCGCGCCGGCGTCAGGCTCCAGGTCGCGGAGCCGTCCTTGAGGTCGGCGGTGGTGCCGTCGGTGGTGATGGTCTTGCCGATGTAGCTCGTGGCCGAGGCCGAGCTCGCCGCCTTGCTGCTCGCCAGGATGCTGTCGAGGCGGTCGTTGCCCTTGAGCTGCTGCTCCACCTGCGCGAACTGCACCAGCTGCTGGGTGAACTGGTTGGTGTCCATCGGGTCGAGCGGGTTCTGGTTCTTCAGCTGCGTCGTCAGCAGGGTCAGGAACTGCGTGAAGTTGCTCGCCAGCGTCGCGCTGTCGGCGGTCTTGCCCGTGCTGCTCGATGAGGCCGCACTGGTCAGGCTGGAAATGCCGCTGGTCATCGTTGGAGCCTCCTCAGATTCGGATGTCGAGGCCGCTCAGGCCCCGGAGCGCGCGCGTCGGCGCGATTTCCGCGACGGCGGCCTCGGAAGGGGTGCCGGGCGGGGCGCTGCCGCGGCCGGGCTGCCCGCCGCGCTGCGCGGTCTCCCCGCCGGATCCGCCGTCGCTGCGCAGCGACATCGTGATGCCGCCCTGCGACGGGTCGAGCCCGGCCTGGGCCAGTGCCTGCTGCAGGCTGCCGGCATCGCGCTGGAGCATCGCCAGGGTCTCGACGCGCTCGACGACGAGATGCGTCGTGACGGTGCCCTTGTCCTTGTCGATGTCGAGGGTGACGTCGACGCGGCCCAGCTCGAGCGGATCGAGCCGGATCTGGAACTCGCTCGATCCGGCGAGCGACCGCAGCCCGATCGTCATCGGCACCTGGCCGAGCGGCACCGGCGCCGCTGTCGGCTGGGCCGCGGCCTTGTCCGCGGCGATCGGCGAGGAGCCGGACGGCGCGGCCTGGGCCCTGGCGACGGGGTCCGGCGTCGCGGGGCCGGCCGACGCGGCGTCGGTGAGCGCGGCGAAGAGGTCGGCCTTGGCCGCCGTGCCCGGCCCGGCATCCGCGCCGGCCACCGCATCGTCGCCCGTCGCGTCCGCGGGCGATGCCGTCCCGCCGGCGATCTCGGCGAGCCCGGCGGCCGCCGTCGTGCCCGCGACGCCGACGCCGGCTGCCGCCGTCGCGCCGGTGCCGGCCGACATCGCCTTCGCGGCGGCGCCGAGACGCGTCGGAGGCGCAGCGGCGAGGACGAGCGCGAGGGTCGGGGTCGCGAGAGCGACGTCGGCCGCCTTCGGGTCGGCACCCTTCGCGTCGGCGGCCTTCGCGTCGGTGACCTTGCCGTCCTCGGTCTCGGCCGCCGCGGTCTTCGTCGGCGCCGGCTTGCCGGCGGAGGCCGCCGAGGCGTCCTCCGTCGACGGCGCATCGTCCTGGGCCGGCGCTTCCGCCTCGGGCTGGGTCGGGCCGGCATCGCGGGCGGTCGCCGCCATGCCAAATCGCGAGGGAGCGGGATCGGACGGCGCGGCACCCGCGCCCGGCGCGGCCGGATCGGCCTTCGCGGAAGCATCGCGGATTGCAGCGGCGCGGGCCGTTTTGGCGTCGGCGGCAGCGAGGTCGGCGGCCTTGGCACGGTCGGCCCGGCCGGCGGCGGTCGCGTCCGCGCTGCGCTGGCGCTCGGCGGCGTTGCGGGCCTGGGCGTTGTCCTTGGCGGTGGCGGCTTCGAGATCGCGGCCGAAGCGGGCATGCGCCGCCGCATCCGCCAGGTCGCGCGTCGTCGCGCGAGCGGATGCCCGCGCCGCCGCATCCACGAAGTCCGTCGTTCCCACCGCCATGCACGCTCTCCTGCGGGAGGCGGAGCAAGCGACAGGCCAGCGCGTGCGCCGAGCCAAGAGACTGAGAAACATCGTCTTTCGGCGACGGACCGGCTGGGGGATCATGCCGCCGCGGGCCGATGCTGCCGCGTGCCCGGCAGGACTTGCCGGGGCGGTCGACCGCGGCGATCGGGACGCGCCCTGGAAACGCCGAACGACACACACTATAGACAGGCCCGTGCGGCGGGATCTTCGCAGACCCGTGCCGCCGTCAGACCCGGCGCCATGAACTCCCTCGATCTTGCCAAGCCCCCGCACGAGACGCGCGTCGTCGTCGCCATGTCCGGCGGCGTCGATTCCTCCGTCGTGGCCGGGCTGCTGAAGCGCCAGGGCTACGACGTCGTCGGCATCACCCTGCAGCTCTACGACCACGGCGCCGCGACCCATCGCAAGGGCGCCTGCTGCGCCGGCCAGGACATCCACGACGCCCGCCGCGTCGCCGAGCGCCTCGGCATTCCGCACTACGTCCTCGACTACGAGGACCGCTTCCGCGACGCGGTGATCGACCGGTTCGCCGAGAGCTACCTGGCCGGCGAGACGCCGATCCCGTGCGTCGAGTGCAACCGCTCGATCAAGTTCCGCGACCTGCTGGCGACCGCCCGCGACCTGGACGCCGACTGCCTCGCCACCGGCCATTACGTCGCGAGCCGGGCGCTGCCGGGGGAGGGCGGGCGCCGCGCGCTCTACCGCGCCCTCGATCCGGCGCGCGACCAGAGCTACTTCCTCTACGCCACGACGCAGGACCAGCTCGACTTCCTGCGGTTCCCGCTCGGCGAGCTGCCCAAGGACGAGACCCGACGCCTGGCGCGCGAGCTGGAGCTGGTGGTGTCGGAGAAGCCCGACAGCCAAGACATCTGCTTCGTGCCGCAGGGCCGCTACGCCGACGTGATCGCGCGGCTCCGCCCCGACGCCGCGCGGCCGGGCGAGATCGTGGATCTCGACGGCCAGGCGCTCGGGCGCCACGAGGGCATCATCCACTACACGGTCGGCCAGCGCCGCGGCCTGCGCGTGGCCTCGCCCGAGCCGCTCTACGTGGTCCGGCTCGAGCCTGACACCGCCCGCGTGGTGGTCGGCCCGCGCATCGCGCTGGCGACCCACCGCATCCGGCTCACCGACGTGAACTGGCTCGGGTCACCGGGCCCCGTCTCCGACATGGCGGTCGCGGTGCGCGTGCGCTCGACGCGCGAGCCGCGCCTTGCCCGGCTCGACTACGACCCCGCGACCGGCGCCGCCGAGATCGTCCTGGCCGTGCCCGAGGACGGGGTCTCGCCGGGCCAGGCCTGCGCGATCTACGCCGACGAGACCCCGCGCGGACGCGTGCTCGGCGGCGGCACGATCCGCCGCATCGACGCGGCCTCGGCGGGCGCGGCGAGAGCCGCGTGACCCGACGCGGCCCGCTCTGAACATCCCCCTCGAGACCGGAAGAGAACACGAATGCTGAGCGAGCCGGAGGCCGGGCCGAGCACCGCCCTGATGCGCAAGGCCTATGCCCGCTGGGCGCCGGTCTACGACGTGGTCTACGACAAGCTCACCGAGCCGGCCGCCCGGGCCGCGGTGGCCGCCGCCGCCGAGAGCGGCCCGCGCATCCTCGAGGCCGGCGTCGGCACCGGCCTGTCGCTCGGCTACTACCCGCGCGCCAGCTTCGTCTGCGGCGTCGACCTGTCCGAGGACATGCTGAAGCGCGCCCGCCGCAAGGTGCAGCGCCGCGGCCTTACCCACGTGAAGGGCCTGCAGGTGATGGACGTCTGCCGCCTCGGCTACGCCGATGCGTCGTTCGACGCGGTGGTGGCGCAGTTCCTGATCACCCTGGTGCCCGACCCGGAAGCCGCCCTGTCCGAGTTCCTGCGGGTGGTCCGCCCCGGCGGCGGCATCGTGCTCGCCAACCATTTCGGGCAGACCGAGGGACCGGTGGCGAAGGTCGAGGAGATCGTCGCGCCGCTCTGCACGAAGATCGGCTGGTCGTCGGACTTCAAGTCGACCCGGATCGAGGCCTGGGCGCGGCGCAACGGCGTCGAGTTCATCGGCGTCGCGCCGACCTTCCCGGGCGGGTTCTTCAAGATCCTGCGGATGCGTAAGCCCGCGTGACCGCGGCCGGCGCGACGCCGCCCGAGCGTCCGCGCTCCGCCCGCCGCCGCGCGCTGCGCTGGCTGCCCCTGGCGCTGCTGATCGCGCTGTCGATCGCCGTGCTGGTCTCGGGCGCGTCGCAGCTCCTCAGCCTCGACCGGCTGCTCGAGTCGCGGCAATGGCTGCGCGCCTTCGTCGAGGCGGACCGCCCGCGCGCCCTCGTGCTGGCCTACCTGATCTATGTCGGCTCCGTCGTCGTCTCGGTGCCGGCGACGCTGATCCTCACCATGGTGTGCGGCTTCCTGTTCGGCATCGTCACCGGCGCGATCGTCGCCGTCTGCGCCGCCACCACAGGCGCCGCGATCGTCTTCGCGATCGGCCGCGGGCCGGCCTCGGACCTGCTGCGGCGGGTGGCCGGCCCGCGGCTCGGCGCGCTCGCCGAGGGGTTCCGCAACGATGCCTTCGGCTACATCGTGTTCCTGCGTCTGCTGCCGCTGTTCCCGTTCTGGATGACCAATCTCGGGCCGGCCGCGTTCGGCGTGGCGCTGCGCACCTTCGTGCTCGCCACCGCCTGCGGCCTGCTGCCCGGCGCCTTCGTCTACGCGGCGACCGGCGCCGGCATCGAGGACGTGGTCGCGGCCCATGCGGACGCGAAAGCAGTATGCCTGTCCGCCGGCGGCAGCGATTGCGACAACGCGCTGAGCTTCCGCGCGCTGGTGACGCCGCGGATGGTGATCGGCCTCGGCGGCCTCGGCCTGTTCGCGCTGCTCTCGATCGGCCTGCGGCGGCGCTTCATCCGGCGCAACGCGGGCTGATCCGCGGGACCGCTCGACCTTCGCGGGACGCGATTATCCCCACGCTGCGTACTGAAAATCGCGTTCGCGCGCCGATCCCGGGGGTGATGCCCCCTCGACGCTTCCTCGGCCCGCGGGCTACGAGGGATGATCGTGCCACCGTCTCGGCCAGGGGATGCGGGTGGCGACGGGACGTTCGCGAAGAGGCACGGGGTCGCCGCGCTTTCCGGGGCCGGGATAGCAGTGGTCGCAAGGACTGACACGGACTCGACGGAGGCGGCAGAGCGCGACGCGCCCGTCGCGGTGCCGCGTTCCGACCGCTGGCTCAAGCGCCTCGGCCTTTCCGGACGGCTCTTCCTCGTCACCGTCGCCTTCGTCGCGGCGATCGAGATCCTGATCTTCGTGCCCGCGGTCGCGAATTACCGCCTGTCCTGGCTGTCCGACCGGATCAGCGCCGCGCAGGTCGCGGCCCTCGTGCTCGATGCCAGCGAAGGGCACCCGGTGTCCGACGAGCTCGCCCGGCGCCTGCTGGCCGGCGTCGGCGCCCGCGCGATCGCGGTCCGCGACGGCGACACCCGCCAGCTCCTGTCGATCGAGCCGATGCCGGACCGGGTCTCCGACACGGTCGACCTGCGCAACCGATCGATCTGGTGCGCCATCCGCGGCGCCTGGCGGACGCTGACCGAACCGGTCGACGAGCCGATCCGCATCGTCGGCCAGGGCTGGGAAGGCTTCGACCTGGTCGAGATCATCCTCGACGACGCACCGCTGAAGCAGGCGGTTGTCGATTTCGCGATCCGGCTGGCGGTGTCGTCGCTGATCGTCGCCACCGCCGCGGCCGGCCTCGTCTTCTTCGTGCTGCAGACCCTGATCGTGCGGCCGGTGCGCCGGCTCGCGCGCAACATCACCGCCTTCGCCGACGACCCGGAGGGGGCCGACCGGATCATCACGCCCGCGCCGCGCAGCGACGAGATCGGGCTCGCCGAGACCGCGCTGGCGCGGATGCAGCGGACGCTCGCGGACCAGCTGCGCCAGAAGCGCCGGCTCGCCGAGCTCGGGCTCTCGGTCGCCAAGATCAACCACGAGCTGCGCAACCTGCTGACCGGAGCGCAGCTGCTCGGCGACCGGCTCGAGGAAACCTCGGACCCGACGGTGCAGCGCGTGGCGCCGCGCCTCGTCGCGACGCTGGGGCGGGCGATCCGCTTCTGCGAGGCGACGCTGGCCTACGGCCGCGCCGCCGAGCGCACGCCGCGCAGCCGCGCGTTCGCGCTGGCCCCGGTCCTGGCGGAACTCGCCGATCTCGCGGCGCTCTCCGCCCACGGCCGCGTCCGGGTCGTGACCGAGGTCGCCCCCGAGCTGACAGTGTTCGCCGATTCCGAGCAGATCGGGCGGGCGATCGGAAACCTGGTGCGCAACGCCGTGCAGGCGCACGACTTCACCGAGGCGAACGTGGCCTCGCCGGAGGTGCGGATCACGGCCGGGCGCGAATGCGCCGGTGCGGTGACGATCCTGGTGGCCGACAACGGTCCCGGCCTGCCGGCGCGGGCGAAGGAGCACCTGTTCGAGGCCTTCCAAGGCTCGATGCGCTCGGGCGGCACCGGGCTCGGCCTCGCCATCGCCTCCGAGCTCGTGCGGCTGAACGGCGGGACGCTGTCGCTCGACCCCGCCGCCGAGGGCACCCGGTTCCGGATCGTGCTGCCGGACGCCGAGGCCTGAGGCCTACTCGGCGGCTTCCATCATGGGCGCGGCCACCGTGATGCCGATGTCGCGCAGCAGGGCGGCGTCGGAATCGGTCTCGTTGTTGGCGGTGGTCAGCAGGCGCTCGCCGTAGAAGATCGAGTTGGCGCCGGCGAGGAAGCACAGGATCTGCGCCTCGCGGGTCAGCCCCTTGCGCCCGGCGCTGAGGCGCACCCGCGCCTTCGGCATCACGATCCGCGCGGTCGCGCACATCCGCACGAGGTCGAGCGGGTCGACCGGCGGGCGGTCCTCCAGCGGCGTGCCCTCGACGGCGACGAGGGCGTTGATCGGCACGCTCTCGGGATGCGGCGCGTGGTTGGCGAGCACCTGGAGCATCGCGGCCCGGTCGGTCACACCCTCGCCCATGCCGACGATGCCGCCGCAGCACAGGCCGATGCCGGCCTCGCGCACGTTCTCCAGGGTCTGGAGCCGGTCGGCGTAGGTCCGGGTCGAGATGATGTCCTCGTAGAAGTCCGGTCCGGTGTCGAGGTTGTGGTTGTAGGAGGTCAGCCCGGCCTCGGCGAGCCGCACGGCCTGGGACGGCGTCAGCATGCCGAGGGTGACGCACGCCTCCATGCCCAGGCCGCGCACGCCGCGGACCATGGCCAGCACCGCGTCGAATTCCGGGCCGTCCTTCGGCTGGCGCCAGGCGGCGCCCATGCAGAACCGGTGCGCCCCGGCCGCCTTCGCCTCGGCGGCCTCGCGCAGAACCGCGTCGACCGGCATCAGGCGCTCCTTGGCCATGCCGGTGCCCTTGTGATGGGCCGATTGCGGGCAGTAGGCGCAATCCTCGGGGCAGCCGCCGGTCTTGATCGACAGGAGCGAGGCGCGCTGGATGTCGGCCGGATCGTTGTGGGCCCGGTGCACGGAGGCGGCGCGAAACACGAGGTCGAGCAGCGGCAGGTCGTGGATCGCGCGGATCTCCTCGACCGTCCAGTCGTGGCGGATGGCGGGGGCGGCGGGGAGCGGGGTCGGCTGCATCATGCGCCCATGAGGCGAATCCGCGGGCGAAAATCAAGCCGTCCGGCTCAGGCCGCCGCACCGCGCAGGCGCGCCAGGCCATGCCAGGCCGGCGCGATCACGAAGCTCGTCAGCGGAATCAGCAGGCCGCCGACGACGAGGCCGACGAGACCGGAGCCGGCGGCCGTCACCAGCCATTCGGCGACGCCGGACAGGGCGGGCGGCAGCAGGCCGGCGACCGCTTCGGAGGCCGCATGCAGGGCGTGGGCGACCTGCGGCAGCCCGTAGGTCTCGAGCCCGTGGACCAGGATGCCGCCGCCGACCCAGATCATCGCCGCCGTGCCGACGATGGCAAGCAGGGCCAGGAACGGCGGCATCCCGGTGACGATGCCCCGGCCGAGCGCGCGGGTGACGCCGCCGAACGCGGAGGTGGAGGTGCTCGCCGCCATCGCCAGGCCGGCGTCGTCCGCCTTCACGATCAGCGCCACCGCGCCGTAGACGAAGGCGGTGATGCCGACGGCCACCAGCGCCATCACGGCGGCCTTCGTGGCGACGCCGCCGTCGGGGAGCGCCGCCAGGGTGATCGCCATGATCTCGGCCGAGAGGATGAAGTCGGTCTTGATCGCTCCCGAGACCTTGCGGTCCTCCATTGCCCGGCCGTCGCCGGCGGCATCGCGCGGGGTGTCGTCGGCGTGGCCGGCATGCGGGAACAGCGCCTCGTAGACCTTCTCGGCGCCCTCGTAGCAGAGGTAGGCGCCGCCGAGCATCAGCAGCGGCGTGATCGCCCAGGGCGCGAAGGCGCCGAGCGCCAGGGCGGCCGGGAGCAGGAACAGCAGCTTGTTGCGCAGCGACCCCAGCGCGATCCTGCCGACGATCGGCAGCTCGCGCTCGGCGGCGAAGCCGACGACGTAGCGCGGCGTCACCGCCGCATCGTCGATCACCACGCCGGCCGCCTTCACGCCGGCCTTGGCCGCCTGGGCGGCGACGTCGTCGAGCGAAGCCGCGGCGACCTTGGCGATCCCGGCGATGTCGTCGAGAAGGGCGATCAGACCGATGCTCACGTGACGGCGTCCTCCGAGGTACAGAGCCTTCTGTGCAGAGGACGTTCACGAAGTCGAGAGCGGATCGCCGTCCGTCGCGGCGGCACGACCGCAGCCATCGAGGAAAAGCGTCAGTTCGTGGGCTCGCCGGCGGAGACCTTCGCGGTCCAGTCGTCGAAGGCGATCACCGGCTGGCGCTGCTCGCCCAGCCCCTCGATGCGCACGATCATCTCGTCGCCGGCCTTGAGATAGCGCGGCGGCTTCATGCCGAGGCCGACGCCGGGCGGGGTGCCGGTGGTGATGATGTCGCCGGGCTCGAGCATCATGAAATGCGAGACGTAGGCGACGAGCTGGGGCACGTCGAAGATCATCGTCGCGGTCGAGCCGGTCTGCATCCGCTGCCCGTTCACGTCGAGGCTCATCGCGAGGTTGCCGAGGTCGGGGATCTCGTCGAGGGTCACGAGCCACGGGCCGAGCGGCCCGAAGGTCGGGCAGCCCTTGCCCTTCGTCCAGGTCGGGCCGCGCTCCATCTGCCATTCGCGCTCGGAAACGTCGTTGCAGATGCACACGCCCGCCACGTAGTCGAGCGCCTCGTTGGCGTGGACGTAGGAGGCGCGGGAGCCGATCACCACGGCGAGCTCGACCTCCCAGTCGGTCTTGGCCGATCCCTTGGGGATGATCACCGTGTCGTTGGCGCCGACGATGCAGGACGGCGCCTTGTTGAAGACGATCGGCTCGGACGGGATCGGCGAGCCGGTCTCGGCGGCGTGATCCGCGAAGTTCAGGCCGATCGCGACGAAGTTGCGGGTGCCGCCGACGCAGGGGCCGAGCCGGGTCGAAGCCGGCAGGAGCGGCAGCGTCTCCGGGTCGATCACGCGCAGGCGGTCGAGCGCTTCGGGCGAGAGCCCGGGCCCGGCGATGTCGCGCAGGACCGCGGACAGGTCGCGCAGGCCGCCGTTCCCGTCGATCAGGCCCGGCTTCTCGTCTCCCGCCGATCCGTGCCGAACCAGCTTCATGTGCGCCCCCCATTTCGAACAATCCTGACGCGGAAGGTGGTCGCCGCGGCAGGCGGGTCAAGCCGACGCTCAGGCCTTCATGCGCACGTAGGTGCCGGGGGCGGGCGCCAGCGAGGGCAGCGCGTCGCCGCCGGGCTTGCGGGCGGGCACGCGCTCGGGCGCCTGCGCCTCGAGCCACTTGAACCAGTACGGCCACCACGAGCCCTTGGTCTCGGTGGCGGCCCCGAGCCAATCCTCCAGGCGCCCTTCCGCCTTTCCGCCGGTCCAGTAGCCGTATTTCGGCTTGGAGGGCGGGTTGACGACGCCGGCGATGTGGCCGGAGCCGGCCAGCACGTAGTCCACCGGGCCGCCGAACTTCGACGAGCCCTCGAACACCGAGATCGCCGGCGCGATGTGGTCCTCGCGGGTGGCGAGGTTGAACACCGGCACCGTCACCTTCTTCAGGTCGAGGCGGATGTTGCCGAGCACCATCCGGCCCTGCGCGAGGTTGTTCTCGAGGTAGCAGTTGCGCAGGTAGAAAGCGTGGTTGGCCGCCGGCATGCGGGTGGCGTCGGCGTTCCAGTACAGCAGGTCGAAGGCGCTCGGCGGCTTGCCCTTGACGTAGTTGTTGACGACGTAGGACCAGATCAGGTCGTTCGGCCGCAGCATGTTGAACGCGTTGGCCATCTTGGCGCCGTCGAGGTAGCCGCGCTCGGCCATCTGGGTCTCGATCTGCCGGATCTGCCCCTCGTCGGCGAAGACCTTGAGGTCGCCGGCATGGGTGAAGTCGACCTGCGTGGTCAGGAAAGTCGCGCTCTTGATGCGCTTGTTGCCGGTGGCGGCCTGCATCGCGAGCGTGACGGCGAGCAGCGTGCCGCCGACGCAGTAGCCGGCCGCCGCCACTTCCGTCTCGCCGGTGGCGACGCCGATCGCGTCGATCGCCGCCTCGATGCCCTCGCGCATGTAGGACTCGAAGTCCTTGTCGCGGTGGCGCTCGTCCGGGTTGACCCAGGAGATCACGAAGACGGTGAGGCCCTGGTCGACCATCCAGCCGATCAGGCTTTTCGCCGGATTCAGGTCGAGGATGTAGAACTTGTTGATCCACGGCGGCACGATCAGGAACGGGCGCTTCAGCACCGTCTCGGTGCGCGGCGCGTACTGGATCAGCTCCATCAGGTCGTTGCGGAACACCACCTCGCCGGGCGTCACCGCGACGTCGACGCCGAACTCGAACGCGTTCCGGTCGGTCTGGCGCACGCGCAGCTCGCCGGCGCCGGCCTCGATGTCTTCCTGCAGCATCTTCATGCCGCGGACGAGGTTGGCGCCGTTCTCCTGCAGCGTGTGCCGGATCAGCTCGGGGTTGGTCATCACGAAGTTCGAGGGCGAGAGCGCGCCGGCGAGCTGGCGCAGGTAGAACTGCGCCTTGTGGCGGGTGTGCTCGTCGATGCCCTCGGCCTCGTTCACCAGGCCTTCGGCCCAGCGGGTGGTGATCAGGTAGCCCTGCTTGATGAAGTCGAAATACGGGTTCGACGACCATTCGGCGTCGGCGAACCGCGCATCCTTCGGCTCGGGTTGCGCCACCGGCTCGGCCTCCTGGCCCTGGAGGCGCATCCACGTCGTGCCCCACAGAGCAACGAAGGCCTCGCTGAGCTTGGCCTGCGCCTCGAGCGTCCGCTTCGGATCGGAAAGCCACGTCTCGGCCACGGTGCCGAGGGTGCGCACGAGCTCGCTCGCCTCCTGCGGCGGCTTGGGCTGGACCGGCAGGCCGTCCTCGGGAGCGACGTAGCGCGCGGCGGCCCGTCGGAGCTGTTCCATGAACTGGCCCGCATTGCGCGAGAGGGCCTCGAAATCGAGCATCGCGGGCGTCGTCGGCTGCGTCGTCACGCGTGATCCACTCCCTGGCTTCGTCCGCGCCGGCAGCGCGGGCGGACCCGAGCGCCCGCCCCGGAGGGCGGTCCGAGCCTCGTTTCCGCCAAATTAACGCGCCAACCCCGAATTTGCCCAGCGCGGCAGGCGCGAACGGCGATATAACTGCGGCATGACCTCAACTTGCGACAAGGTTCCGGATCCCGGCACGACTTCTCCGGGCAGGCCGTCGAATCCGTCCGGCTCCGCAGCGCAGGGCATCGCGTTCCGGCGCCTCCTCGGCACGCTCGCGCTCTGCGCGGCGGCGGCCACGGGGGCCTGCTCCTCCGACCTCTCGCCGATCAAGACGCTGGCGGTCGAGGCCGGCTACGGCCCGAAGGCCGTCGCCGCGCCGGACTTCGTGGCGAACTCGCGGCCGAAGGGCGGGACCGAGTTCATGCCGGTCGGCGTCTCCGCTCCGGCGCGTCCGGTGCGGGCGAAGTCGGCCGAGAGCCAGAAGGCGCTGGAAGCCGAGCTCGAAGGCGCCCGCGGCCGCAACGAATCGCGGGGCCGGGCCGCGGAGAGCGCCGGCAAGGCGACGAAGCCGGCGAGCGCGCCGGCCCAGCCGGCACAATAAGGCCGATATTCGGGGTCGGCGGCAGGCCGCTTCGATGTTAGAGAGGCCGACCGCCACCCGTCGGGGCCGCCAGTGCCGCCCCACGGGATCCGCGCCGATGGACAGATGGCCATGACCGATTTTCACCGCATCAAGCGCCTGCCCCCCTACGTGTTCGAGCAGGTCAATCGGATCAAGGCCGCCGCCCGCGCCAACGGCGCCGACATCATCGACCTCGGGATGGGCAACCCGGACCTCGACGCCCCCAAGCACGTCATCGCCAAGCTGTGCGAGACGGCCGGGCGCCCGCGCACCGACCGCTACTCGGCCTCGAAGGGCATCGCCGGCCTGCGCCGCGCCCAGGCGGGCTACTACCAGCGCCGCTTCGGCGTGAGCCTGAACCCCGACACCCAGGTGGTCGCCACCCTCGGCTCGAAGGAGGGCTTCGCCAACATGGCGCAGGCGATCACCGCGCCGGGCGACGTGGTGCTGGTGCCGAACCCGAGCTACCCGATCCACGCCTTCGGCTTCCTGATGGCGGGCGGCGTGATCCGCTCCGTCCCGGCCGAGCCGACGCCCGCGTTCTTCCCGGCGCTGGAGCGCGCCATGGCGCACTCGATCCCGAAGCCGGTGGCCCTGGTTGTCTGCTACCCGTCGAACCCGACGGCCTACGTGGCGACGCTCGACTTCTACCGGGACCTCGTCGCCTTCGCGAAGCGCCACGAGATCATCCTGCTCTCGGACCTCGCTTATGCCGAGGTGTACTTCGACGGCGAGCCGCCGCCCTCGGTGCTGCAGGTGCCGGGTGCGATCGACGTGACGGTGGAGTTCACCTCGCTGTCGAAGACCTATTCGATGGCCGGCTGGCGCATGGGCTTCGCCGTCGGCAACGAGCGCCTGCTCGCCGCGCTGTCGCGGGTGAAGTCCTACCTCGATTACGGCGCCTTCACGCCGATCCAGGTCGCGGCGACCGCCGCGCTCAACGGGCCGGACGATTGCATCCAGGAGATGCGGGCGATCTACAGGAAGCGCCGCGACGCGCTGGTCGAGTCCTTCGGCAAGGCCGGCTGGAAGATCCCGGCGCCCGCCGCCTCGATGTTCGCCTGGGTGCCGATCCCGGAGAATTTCAAGGCGCTCGGCAGCCTCGAATTCTCGAAGCTCCTCCTCGAGAAGTCGGACGTCGCGGTGGCGCCCGGCATCGGGTTCGGCGAGTTCGGCGACGACTTCGTCCGCATCGCCCTCGTCGAGAACGAGCAGCGCATCCGCCAGGCGGCCCGCAACGTCCGCCGCTTCCTCGAGACCGCGGACAAGACGCTGCACAACGTCGTGCCGCTGGCCAAGAGCGCCTGATCCCGATTGTTGCGGCGGGGCGACAGGCCCGGCCAAAGCGCGATGGGTGTGCTGCATGTGCTTGTCACCCGCCGGCCCCGTGCGCAGGGTCGGCGGCAATGATCCGCACTCGCGTCCCCGAGGCTTGCATGCGTCGCCTGTCCCTGCCCGCCGCCCTGCTGCTGGCGGCAGCCGCCTCGGCCTGCGCGCCGAACCCGATCGTCGCCCGCGACCCGATCCCGGCGCCGGGCCCTGATGCGGCCTTCGCCTGCGATTCGCGCCCGCTGGTGCTGAACGCCTTCGACACGACCTGCAAGCCGATCGCCCGGCAGCCGGCGGTCGTGCTGCATTCCAAGGGCTGATCGAGGCTGATCGAGAGCCGACCGACCGGGGCTTCCGGTCGGTTTTTCCGGGGGCGATGCCGCGGCCGGCGCGTCGCGGCGACGGACACGCGGCCGCGCATCGGGCATGATGCCCCGACGATCGAACCCGCCCCTCAGCGACGGAGCACGCGATGAACACCTTCCTCCGACACGGCCTCGCCGCCGGCCTGTTCGCGCTCGCCGGTGCCGGTGCCGCCCAGGCCCAGTCCGGGGCCTACGTGTTCCAGGGTCCGGACGGCCCCACGGTGCTGCAGGTCGACGGCGCCAACCGCCCGATCGTCCCGCCCGCGCGCCCCGACCTCGCGGTGCCGGCGATCGCCGTGCCGCAGGTGATGAACGGCGGCGGCTACGGCATCACCGGCTTTAACTACTACGACAGCGGCCTCATGGAGGGCCGCACCGATCCCCGCGCCAAGCGGCGCTACGTGCTGGCACCGGCCTGGATCGCCGGCTACGGCCAGCACTGACGGGCTCGACGCGGCGCGCTGTTTTTCCGACGCGCCGCGCGATCCGGCTCAGTCCTTCGACGGGTCGTGGCCCCAGTTCATCAGCGACAGCGCCCAGGCCGAGTCGGGATCGTTGCGCGACTTGCCGCCCTGCGCGAGGTGCCGGCGGACGTAGCCGACGACCTTGCGCATGTGGCCGTAATCGTCGTCCGTGAGGTCGGCCTTCTTCTTGGCCTTGATCTCGAGGATGCGGCGCCCCTCCTTGTGCCCGGTGGCCTCGCCGCCGCCGGACTTCTGCCCGACCGACTTGCTGGCGTCGGAGTCGAGATGCTTCCTCAAGGCGGCGGGCGTCATGTTCACCGCCGCGTCGAACTCCTTCCGGGTCTGCTCGCGGTCGTGCTCGGCGTCGTCCCGCGAATCCTTGTCCTCGGCCTTCGTCATCGCGCGTCCCTCCCGATCGGGGTGAAAATCCCCGGTCAACGCACGAGGCGGCCGTGGTTTCACGGGTCGGCGCGGGTGGGAGCGTCGCATGAGCTCGGCACGCGCCATGGGATGGGAGCCGTTTACAGGGGCGCCCGCCGCCGGTATCACCCCGCTCGACCTCTTTGAGCCCCCGACACAAGCGACACACCCTCGAAATGCGCGCCGAGATCGAGCAAGCCTCGGATGCCGCCAAGCAGTCGATCGGACTGCTGAGGAGGCATCTTTGACTGGGATACCGTCGATAAACGACTCGCGGAGCTGAACGCGGCGTCCGAGAACCCGGAACTGTGGAACGACGCCGACGCCGCGCAGAAGGTGATGCGCGAGCGCCAGCAGCTCGACGAGGCCGTGGCCGCGATCCGCAAGCTCGAGCAGGACCTCGACGACGGGGCGATGCTGATCGAGCTCGGCGAGACGGAGGGCGACGAGGCCTCGATCCGCGAGGGCGAGGCCACGATCCTCACCGTCGAGAAGGAGGCGGCCGGCCGTCAGGTCGAGACGCTGCTGTCGGGCGAGGCCGACGGCTTCGACACCTATCTCGAGGTCCATGCGGGCGCCGGCGGCACCGAGAGTCAGGATTGGGCCAACATGCTCCAGCGCATGTACGGCCGCTGGGCCGAGCGCCGGAAGTACAAGGTCGACATCGTCGAGTGGTCCGACGGGGAAGAGGCCGGGATCAAGGGCGCGACGCTCCTGATCAAGGGCCACAACGCCTACGGCTGGCTCAAGACCGAGTCCGGCGTGCACCGCCTGGTGCGCATCTCGCCCTACGATTCGAGCGCGCGGCGGCACACCAGCTTCGCCTCCGTCTGGGTCTACCCGGTGATCGACGACCGGATCGAGATCGAGATCAAGGAATCCGACTGCCGGATCGACACCTACCGGTCGTCGGGCGCGGGCGGGCAGCACGTCAACACCACCGACTCGGCGGTGCGCATCACGCACAACCCGACCGGGATCGTGGTGGCGTGCCAGCAGGAGCGCTCGCAGCACAAGAACCGGGCGACCGCCTGGAACATGTTGCGCGCCCGCCTGTACGAGGCCGAGCTGAAGAAGCGCGAGGAGAAGGCCAACGCCGAGGCCGCCTCCAAGACCGACATCGGCTGGGGCCACCAGATCCGCTCCTACGTGCTGCAGCCCTACCAGCTCGTGAAGGACCTGCGCACCGGCA
This sequence comes from Methylobacterium sp. E-041, assembly GCF_022829665.1. NCBI lineage: Bacteria > Pseudomonadati > Pseudomonadota > Alphaproteobacteria > Hyphomicrobiales > Methylobacteriaceae > Methylobacterium > Methylobacterium sp. E-041. The sequence goes on from NZ_JAKSYQ010000134.1 coordinate 48,618, forward strand.
CGCAGTCGACCGACCCGGACGAGGTCCTCGACGGCGACATCGACCCCTTCATCGAGGCGTCGCTGGCGCAGCGCCTGTACGGGGCGACGGAGAAGGTCGAGGACATCGACTGAGGCGGCAGGACGGGAACCGTTTTTCGTCCATCGAACCCTTGCCATTCCGGGCTCGCCTCGGGCGCCCCGGAATGGCGGGACACGCGACGTCGCGCCGGCCGCGACGTCAGGGCCCACCGCCCTCGGCGAGTTCGCGCCCCGCCTCCAGGAACCCCAGCGGGTCGACCGGCTCGCCGTCGATCCGGGTCTCGTAGTGCAGGTGCGCGCCGGTCGAGCGCCCGGTCGAGCCGACGCGGCCGACCAGATCACCGGCGCGGAGCCATTGGCCGGCCCGTACCGCCATGCGCGACAGGTGCGCGAAGCGCGTGACCACGCCGTGGCCGTGGTCGATCTCCACCATGTTGCCGTAGCCGCCGGTGGCCTCCGCCGTGACGACGCGCCCGGGCGCGGTGGCCAGCGCGGGCTCGCCCATCTCCGCCTTAAGGTCGAGCCCGGTATGCAGCGCGAGCCCCCGCGTGAACGGGTCGAGCCGCGGCCCGAAGGTGCTGGCCACGCCGCGGTCGCGCGGCAGCGGGCGGTCGAGCGGCAGGCGGGCGGCGAGCCGGCGCAGCGCCTGGGCATCGCCGACGGTGCGGGACGCGACCGCGAGGGCGTCGGCGAACGGGCTCGGATCGATCGGCACGAGCGGCCCGCCCAGGCCCGCCGCGGCCGGACGCTGCAGGTCGATTCCGGTCCGCTCCAGGGCGCGTCGCAGACGTCCGAGATCGCTCGCCGCCCGCTCGGTGATGCGGTCGAGCCCGAGCACCTGCGCCGCCGCGAGGCCGTCGAGCCGCCCGGCGAGGACCGCCACCTGCAGGTCGGTCTCGCGCGCGCTGCGACGCCCGGGCCGCGCCTCGACCCCGCGCAGGCCGAGATCGCTCTCGCCCGCCGAGGATGGGCCGGGCAGCGAACCGGTGGTCGGCGGATCGATCGGGTCGGACGACGCGTCGTCCGGCCGCGCGAGACGGGCGAGCACGGCCTGCCGCCGCTCCAGATCGTTCTGGCGGGCCGTCAGCCCGTCGAGGCGCGCCGCGACGGCGACCTGCGCCTCCGCCCGCGCCGAGCCGCCGCGGTCGAGCTCGGCCCGCAACGCGGCGAGGCGCGCCTCGTAGGCCGTCTGCATCGCGCCCTGCCGCGCGACGAACCCGGCGAGGATGTCGTCGTGGAACCCCACCAGCCCGCTCGCGCCGGCGGCCCACAGGCCGGTGACGAGAAGGGCAGCGGCGAGAAGCCGGCTCCTGCGGTGCGGAAGGCTGGCGGAAGGGGTCATCGATTCGGGCCCGATGCCGAGGCCGCCATCGAAGGCCGACAGGGTTAAGAAACCGAGAACCCTCATGCCTCCCGCGGGATGCGGGATCGGCTCAGGGGAGGGCGCGGGCGGCCTCGAGCACCTCCTCGGCATGGCCCGGCACCTTCACCTTCGGCCAGATCCGCGCGATGCGACCCTCACGGTCGAGCAGCATCGTGGTGCGCTCGACGCCCATGTACTTGCGCCCGTACATGCTCTTCTCGACCCAGACGCCGTAGGCCTCGAGCATCGCCTTGCCCTCGTCGGAGGCGAGCGGGAAGGTGAGGTCGTGCTTGGACGCGAACTTGTCGTGGCTCTTCACCGGGTCGGGCGAGACCCCGATCACGACGGCGTCGGCCGCGTCGAAGTCGGCCAGCCTCGCGTTGAAGGCCTGCGCCTCCAGAGTGCATCCGCTGGTGTCGTCTTTCGGGTAGAAGTAGAGCACGATCTTGTGACCGACGTGCTCGCCGAGCTGGAGCGTCTTGCCGCCGGAGCCGGGAAGGGTGAAGTCGGGAGCGCGTTCGCCTTGGGCGAGGGGCATCGTGCCATCCTTTCGGCCGATTGATGGTGTGCTTTGGCGCGGTGCCGGACCATCCGATGCCCGCGCTTCGGGCGCGAGAGCCGGACACGCTCCGGAAACGCGTCGTCACGAGGTTGCGTCCTAGAATGAGCGCACGTTGCGAAACAGCGGACGCGCCGATGCAAGGTCTTCATGCCTGAGGAAGAGGCCCGGCCTGAGGATACGCCCGGCGGCGGGCAGACGCGCAAGGCCGTTCGTTGCTGGACGCGGCGCTGCCTGTGGACGGCCGCCGCCCTCGTCGTCGTGCTCGGCCTCGGCCTCGGGGGCGGGGTCATGCGCCTCGCATACGGGCCCCTGCAGATCGACGGCCTGTCGGCGCGGGTCTCGTCGGCGCTCGCCGACCGGATCGGGCCGGGCTGGCGCATCAGCCTGCGCGACAGCACCCTCGAGCTCGACTCCGAGAACGCCCTGGCGCTGCGCGTCAGCGGGCTCGATATCCGCAACCCGCAGGGCGCCCTCGTGGTCCGCGCGCCGCTCGCCCTCGTCAGCATCGATCCCTGGAGCCTGCTGAAGCTCGCGCCGACGCCGCGCTCGATCGAGTTCCGCGACGTGCAGATGACGGCGCTCGTCCACCGCGACGGCTCGATCGCCTTCGCGGCCGCCGAGCCGGCGCATCCGGGCGACGCCTCGCCGCACACGCCGCCGAGCGTGGACGCGGCGCGCGGCATGGTCTCGCCGCTCTCGGCCGCAACGGCCTCGATCTTCGGCGTCGTGCTCGACTCCGCCGGCGTCGTCGGCGCGCTCGATCGCGCCCGCATCACCAATGCCCGCCTCACGCTGATCGACGACGACGCCCGCGAGCGCGCGGTGTTCGAGCACGTCAACGGCCTGTTCGGCCGGGACCCGAACCAGGACGCGCGCCTGTTCGAGCTGCGCATCGACGGGCCGCACGGGCAATGGCGCTTCGGCGGCACCCTGCGCGAGGCCGGCGGCCCGCGCCGCACCGGGATCATCACCCTCGACGACCTGCCGGCCACCGACCTGCTGCTGCTCTCCGGCCAGTCGAAGCTGCCGATCACCACCGACCTGAAGCTCTCGGCGCGGGCCGACGTCGCCCTCGACGGCGGCCGCATCGAGGCGATGAAGGCGACGCTGCGCACCAGCGACGGCACCTTCCTCGTCGAGGAGAAGGACTTCAACCCGGTCACCGTCGAGAGCCTGAAGGCCACGGTGAGCTGGGACGAGACCGCCCGGGTGATGACGCTCGACGGGCTCGACTACCTCGGCGCCGGCAACGCGGTGAACCTCACCGGCACCTGGGCCGTGGCCAAGCCGGGCGAGGACTTCGCCTGGACCGCGACCCTGTCGAGTCGGAACGCGACGCTCCGGGGCGCCGCCCCCAAGGACAAGCCGATCACCATCGCGGCGATGGACGGGCACCTCACCGGCCGCGCCGGCGGCGTCGCGATCGACAGCTTCGCGATGAGCGGCGACGGCATCCACGGCAACATGTCCGGCACCCTCGGCACCACCGCCGACGACGACGGCCTCACGCTCCACGTCACCGCCAGCGACAGCGAGGCCCGCACGGCGCTGCGGCTCTGGCCGGAGAACATCGCGCCGGGCGCGCGCAACTACCTCGTCGACGAGCTGCGCGCCGCCCGCATCGAGGCGGTCGACATCACCGTCGACATGTCGGGCGCCGAGCTCGCCGCGGCGACGCGGGGCGACCCGATGCCGGACAACGCGGTGCATATCGACTTCCGCGTCTCGGACGCGACGCTCGAGGTCTCGCCCGACGCGCCGCCGCTGACCCGAGGCAACGTCGCCGGCACGATCACCGGGCGCTCGACCCGGATCAGGAACGTCACCGCCGACATCCGCATGGCCGACGGGCGCGCGCTGAACATCACCGAGGGCGCCTTCGTCATCCCGGAGATTTCGCCCGACAAGGTCGTGGCGGATATCGGCCTTCGCCTGTCGGGCGGCGCCGACGCGCTGGCGGCCCTGCTGCAGACCAAGATGTTCAAGGCGCTGTCGGGCGTCGATCTCGACCCGTCGACGGTGAAGGGTCAGGCCGACCTGCGCATCGGCTTCCCGCTCGACCTCAAGCACATCCCCGACCTGCCCGACCTGCCGGTCGGCGTCTCGGGCACGCTGAACGACCTCGCTGTCGACAAGGTCGTCGGCAAGGACAAGCTCGAAGCCGGCCGCTTCGCCGTGACCTACGACCCGCGCGGCTTCACCCTGAAGGGCGACGCCAAGCTGTCGGGCGCGCCGGTCTCGATCGACATGCATCAGGCCAAGACCGGCGGCACCGGCGAGGTGCTGGTGAACCTGACCGTCGACGACGCCCTGCGGGCGCGCAAGGGCCTGCCGACGGCCCCCCAGTTGAGCGGCCCGATCGCGGTCAAGGCCACCATCCCGCTGGCCAAGGCCGGCGCCACGAAACCCCCGATCCGGGTCGAGGCCGACCTCGCCCGCGCCGGGATCGACGGCCTGCTGCCGGGCCTGAGCAAGGCCGCGGGCAAGGCCGGGCGCCTGACCTTCTCCCTGGTCGATACCGGCCCGGGGATGGACCTGCGCGACATCGCCCTCGATGCCGGCTCGACCACGGCCCGCGGCAGCGCCTCGATCACCGGCGAGGGCGGCCTCGAGCGGGCGGACCTGACCAACCTCAAGCTCTCGCCCGGCGACGACATGCGCGTCACGCTGGATCGCAACGGAACCGGCTACCGCGTCGCGGTGAAGGGGGCGGTGGCCGACGCGCGCCCGTTCCTGAAGATGCTGACCGCGCCCGAAGGCAAGTCGCAGCGGGACGCCAACCCGAAGGACATCGACGCCGACATCCAGCTCGGCATCCTCACCGGCTTCAACGAGGAGGCGCTGACCAACGCCAGCGTGAAGCTGTCCATGCGCGGCAAGGACGTGCGCGCGGCGGCGATGAGCGGCAAGTTCCGCTCCGCCCCCTTCGTCGCGAGCGTGACCAAGGGCGAGCGCGGCACGCCGACGCTGGCGATCGAATCCGGCGATGCCGGCGCGACGCTGCGCTTCGTCGACGTCTACCGGCGGATGTACGGCGGCCGGCTCAATCTCGGCATCGTGCTGAGCGACGGGCCGCAGGCCGGCGTGGTGCAGATCCGCGAGTTCGCGCTGCGCAACGAGCCGGCCCTGTCCAGCATCATGGCCCAGGGACCGGAGACGGTGGAGACCGTCGATGCCCGCGGGCGCAAGCGCACGGTCGCGGGCCAGGGCAGCGCGGTCTCGTTCGACCGGATGCGGGCGAACTTCGTCCGCTCGGGCTCGCGCGTCGACTTCTCCGATGCGGCGATCTCGAACGCGGCGATGGGCTTCACGCTGTCGGGCTTCCTCGACACCGCCCGCGAGCGCACCGACATCAACGGCACCTTCGTGCCGCTCTACGGCCTGAACAACATCGTCTCGCAGGTGCCGCTGATCGGACCGCTCCTCGGCGGCGGCCACAACGAGGGCCTGTTCGCGGTCAACTTCCGGGTCGCGGGCAAGCTCAACGCGCCGGACGTCAGCGTGAACCCGCTCTCGGCGGTCGCGCCGGGCTTCCTGCGAAAACTCTTCAGCGCGGGCGGCGGCTCGAACTTCGCCGACGGCGTGCCCCCGGCGGTGCAGGGCGACCGCTGAGACGGCCGATCCGCCGGCGGGCGGCCTACTCCGCGGGCGACGCTTCGCTGCCGCGTGCCGCGGGCGCCGACGGGCCGGCACCGGGCGACCCGTCGCAGGCTCCGGACGCGTAGGCGTTGATGATCGCGCCGAGCAGGCCCGGAAAGCGCGCCTCGACCTCGGCGTAGCGCGACTCGTTGCGCATCTCCACGCCGTGGCGCGCACTGCGGATCAAGCCGGCTTCGCGCAACACCTTGAAGTGCGTCGACAGCGACGATTTCGGGATCACCCGGTCTCCGAGGGCGGAGACGGCCGAGCACGCCTCGACGCAGCCCGCGCGCATGATCCGTGCGAAGATCGCCGCGCGGTTCGGATCGGACAGGGCGTGGAGGATCGCGTCCGGGCGCACGTCCTCCATCGCGGGATGGAACAGGGATCTCATGATTTCGGCATATGGGGGCTTGATCCGCGCGACATTAGTTCCGAAATCCCGAACTATGGGAATACGGCGGCCATCCCGGTGCCGGCCCATGCCGAGGGTTAGCATACATGTCCAAGCTCGCAGGCAAAGTCGCCGTCGTGACCGGCGCATCGAAGGGCATCGGTGCCGGCATCGCCAAGGCGCTGGCACAGGACGGCGCGGCGGTCGTCGTGAACTACGCATCGAGCAAAACCGGCGCGGAGGCGGTCGTCGCCGCGATCACCGCGGCCGGCGGCCGGGCGATCGCGGTCCAGGGCGACGTCTCCCAGGCCGCCCAGGCGCAAGCGGTGATCGAGGCGGCGGTGACGGCATTCGGCCGGCTCGACGTACTGGTCAACAATTCCGGCGTCTACGACTTCGCGGCGATCGAGGAAATCACCGAGGCGCATTACCGCAAGCTGTTCGACGTCAACGTGCTCGGCGTGCTGCTGGCGACCCAGGCGGCCGCCAGGCACCTCGGCGAGGGCGGCAGCATCGTCAACATCTCGTCGGCGATCACCCACGTGCATACGCCGACGGCGGCGGTCTATGCCGGGACGAAGGGCGCCCTCAACGCGATCTCGGGGGTGCTCGCCAACGAGCTGGCGCCGCGCCGGATCCGGGTCAACACGGTCAGCCCGGGCTACGTGGTGACCGAGGGCACCCATTCGGCCGGCATCGCCGGATCCGAGATGGAAGCCGGCTTCGTCGCGCAGACCCCGCTCGGCCGCGCCGGCGCGCCGGACGACATCGCCCGGGTGGTCGCCTTCCTCGCCTCCGACGACGCGCGCTGGCTCACCGGCGAGGTGATCACGGCGAGCGGCGGCATCCGCTGACGAACGGCCCCGCATAAAGACGAAGCCGAGCCCGGTCCGGGCCCCGCTTCGCCGCGAGCGGTCACGCCACGCGCAGCAGCACGTGGCGCTTCTTGCCGAACGAGAGCTTGATCACGCCGGTCTTGGCGAAGTCGGCGGTGCGCAGCACGGCACGCTCGTCGGTGAGGACCACGTCGTCGATGCGCAGGCCCCCGCTCTTGATCTGGCGGCGGGCCTCGCTCGTGGACGGCACCAGCTTGGCGTATTCCGGCCCGAAGGCGCTGAGCACGCCGAGGCCGGCATCGACGAGGTCGCGCGAGACGGTGACGCTCGGCAGGTCCTCGGCCAGCGTCCCCTCGACGAAGGTCTTCCGCGCGGTCTCGGCGGCGGCGTCCGCCGCCTCGCGGCCGTGCATCAGCGCCGTCGCCTCGGTGGCGAGCCGCACCTTGGCCTCGTTGATCCCGGCCCCGCCCTTCGCGGCGAGGTCGGCGATCTCGGGCAGCGGGAGGAAGGTGAACAGCTTGAGGAAGCGCGCCACGTCGGCATCCTCGGTGTTCCGCCAGAACTGCCAGTAATCGTACGGCTTCAGCATCCCGGCATCGAGCCAGACCGCGCCGGCGGCGGTCTTGCCCATCTTGGCGCCCGACGCGGTGGTCAGCAGCGGGCAGGTCAGCCCGAGCAGGCCCGGGACGCCCATGCGGCGGCCGAGATCGATGCCGTTGACGATGTTGCCCCACTGGTCCGACCCGCCCATCTGCATGGTGCAGCCGTGACGGCGGTTCAGCTCGACGAAGTCGTAGGACTGGAGGATCATGTAGTTGAATTCCAGGAACGAGAGTTCTTGGTCGCGCTCCAGCCGCATCCGCACGCTGTCCATCGACATCATGCGGTTGACCGAGAAATGGCGACCGACATCGCGCAGCATCTCGATGTAGTTCAGCTTGGTCAGCCATTCGGCGTTGTCGACCATGATCGCGCCGGTCGCCGAGCCGTCGAAGGCGAGGAACCGGGCGAAGGTCTTCTGGATGCCGGCCTTGTTGGCCTCGATCTGCTCCAGGCTGAGGATCTTTCGCGATTCGTCGCGCCCCGAGGGGTCGCCGACGCGGGTGGTGCCGCCGCCCATCAGCGCGATCGGCCGGCCGCCGGTCTTCTGCAGCCAGTGCAGCATCATGATCGACAAGAGGTGGCCGATATGGAGCGAGGCCGCGGTGCAGTCGTAGCCGACGTAAGCCGTGAGCCGCCCCTCGGCCGCGGCTGCGTCCAGCGCGGCGAAGTCCGAGCACTGGTGGACGTAGCCGCGCTCGCTCAGGACTTTCAGGAACTCGGATTTTGGCGCGAAGGGCTCGGCGGCGGTCATGGGAGGCTCGGACTTCTCGGTTCGAAGCGGGCGGCTCCGGCACGGGACCGGACCGGTCCTGCGCGCTGGCGCGTCCGCTCGCAAAAGGGCATGAGGCGGCTGAGTGTCACTCGCAAAACCTCCGTCGCGTCGTCGTCGCCATCTCGGGCGCCCGCAGGGATCGGAGGTTTTGCGAGGGTCACCCATAGCAGGACGACCGGCGAAAGGCACGGGGGCAGGTCATGACCATGATGCGCGCGATCGGCCTGATGAGCGGCACGTCGCTCGACGGCGTGGACGTCGCCCTGATCGAGACCGACGGCGAGGCCGTCCACGTGGTCAAGGGACACAACAACTACCTCGAGCCCCTGGGGCCGACCGGCTACCGCGGCTATTCCGAGGACGAGAAGGTCCTGCTGCGCGCCGCCACCAAGGACGCCGAGGGCGTCGTCGCCCCCGGCGACCGGCCCGGCCGGCTGCCCGAGGCGGAGGCCTTCGTCACCGAGGCGCATGCCCAGGCGGTCGAGCAGTTCCTCGCCGAGAACGGGCTCTCGGCCGCCGACATCGACGTGATCGGCTTCCACGGCCAGACGGTGATCCACCGCCCGGACCAGCGCATCACGATCCAGATCGGCGAGGGGCAGGCGCTCGCCGACCGTTTGCGCATTCCGGTCGTCTCCGACCTGCGCCGCGCCGACATCGAGGCGGGCGGCCAGGGGGCGCCCCTGGTGCCGGTCTTTCACCAGGCGCTGGCCGCGGCCTCGGGGTTCGAGGGCGCCTACGGCATCCTCAACATCGGCGGCGTCGCCAACGCGACCCTGGTCGACGCGAAGGGCGGCGTGATCGCCTTCGACACGGGGCCCGGCAACTCGCTGATCGACGAGTGGATGCAGGAGCGCGAGGGCAAGAATCTCGACGACGGCGGCCGCACCGCCGCGCGCGGGCGAGCCGACGAGCCGCTGCTGGCGTGGCTGCTGACGCACCCGTTCTTCTTCCGGCGGCCGCCGAAATCGCTCGACCGCAACTGGTTCTCGCACAAGCTCGCGGGCCAGCTCTCGACCGAGGACGGCGCGGCGACGCTCACCGCCTTCACGGCCCGCGCGGTCGCCCGGGCGCTCGACCATGCCCCGGAGATCCCGGCCCGCTGGATCGTCGCCGGCGGCGGCGCCCGCAACGGCGAGCTTGTGCGGCTCTTGAACTATCACCTGCGCGCCGAGATCACGACGGCCGACGCCATCGGCTGGTCCTCGGCCTTCCTCGAGGCGCAGGCCTTCGCGCACCTGGCCGTGCGCTCGCTCAAGGGTCTGCCGATCACGTTTCCGTCGACCACCGGCGTGCGCGAGCCGATGACCGGCGGCGTCCTGGCGCGACCGCGGGATACCTGAGCGCCAAGCGCGGTTCACCCTGGAGCGATTCTCGAAGAGCTTCAGAGCGAGCCCCATGACCGACCGCGCGACCCCGATCCGCTATCACGACAACGTCGAAACCCCGGCCCCCGACGAGAACCACGTCATTGACGAGATCATCGCCTCGATGACCCGCGAGAGCGAGACCACCGCCGCACGCTACAAGCACGCCGTGCGCGCCTCGCACGCCAAGATCAGCGGCATCGTCGTCGGCGAGCTCCAGGTGCTGCCGAACCTGCCCGCGGAGCTGGCCCAGGGCCTGTTCGCGACGGCGGGCACGCATCCGGCGATCGTGCGGTTCGCGCAGGGGCCGGGCGAGCTCCTGAAGGACAGCGTCTCGACCCACCGCGGCATGGCGATCAAGGTGCTCGGCGTCGCCGGCGAGAAGCTCGCCGGTCACGCGGCCGACACCCAGGATTTCGTGCTCGCCACCGGGCCGGTCTTCCCGAACCCGGACGCGAAGGGCTTCCTCGGCAGCATGAAGCAGCTCGAAGCCGGCACCAAGGCGCCGGAGGCGGTGAAGGTCGCGGTCTCGGCGACGGCGCGGGCGGCCGATTCGGTCGTGAAGGCGGTGACCGGCAAGAGCGCGCCGCTGCTCGATTTCTTCGGACACCAGCCGCTGCATCCCCTGGCCGAGCCGTACTACTCGCAGGCGGCGCTGCGCTACGGCGACCATATCGCCAAGATCGCCGCGTTCCCGGCCGCGCCCGCGCAGGAGGCCCTGGCGAAGGAGGAGCTTCACCCCGGCGACGACCCGGACACCTTCCGCCACGCGGTCGCGGCCCTCTTCCGCGGCCAGGAGGTGGTGTTCGAGATCCGCGTGCAGCTCTGCCTCGACCTGAACGACATGCCGATCGAGGACGCCTCGAAGGAATGGTCGGAGGAGGCCAGCCCCTACCGCACCGTCGCCCGCCTCGTGCTGCCGGCGCAGGACGCGACGAGCGAGACCCGCCGCGCCTACGCCGACGACGTGCTCTCCTTCCGTCCCGCCCACAGCCTCGCGGCGCACCGTCCGCTGGGCTCGCTGATGCGGGCGCGGCTGAAGACCTACCAGGCGCTCTCGAGCTTCCGCCATGCCCGCAACGGCGTGCCGGAAACCGAGCCGCGCGCCATCGAGGAGGTGCCGGCCTGATCGCCCGCATGGGCGCCGCCAGTCGGCGTCGCGCCGAACGCTCTCCCTTCCCTTCGGGGGAGGGAGGCGGCCACCCGACGCAGACGCAACGCGGCCCCGATTTGTGCCTCCGCCGCCCGCGCGCTAGAGCACGCGCACGATGTCCCACAACACGTTCGGCCACCTGTTCCGCGTCACCACCTTCGGCGAGAGCCACGGGGTCGCCCTCGGCTGCGTCGTCGACGGGTGCCCGCCCGGGCTGGCGCTGGAGGCCGAGGAGATCCAGGCCGAGCTCGACCGGCGCAAGCCCGGACAGTCGCGCTTCACCACCCAGCGGCGCGAGCCGGATCAGGTGAAGATCCTGTCGGGCGTGTTCGCCGACGACCGCACCGGGGGCCGCCAGCTCACCACCGGCACGCCGATCGCGCTGATGATCGAGAACACCGATCAGCGCTCGAAGGACTATTCGGAGATCCGCGACAGCTACCGCCCGGGCCATGCCGACTACGCCTACGACGCCAAGTACGGCATCCGCGACTATCGCGGGGGCGGGCGCTCGTCGGCGCGCGAGACCGCGGCGCGGGTCGCGGCCGGCGCCATCGCGCGCAAGGTGATCCCCGGCGTCACGATCCGCGCGGCTTTGGTGCAGATGGGTCCGCACGCGATCGACCGGTCGCGCTGGGATTGGGAGGCGGTCGGCGCCAACCCGTTCTTCTGCCCCGACGCGGCGACCGCGAAATTCTACGAGGACTACCTCGACGGCATCCGCAAGGACGGCTCGTCGATCGGCGCGGTGATCGAGGTGGTGGCCGAGGGCGTGGCACCCGGCCTCGGCGCGCCGATCTACGGCAAGCTCGACGCGGAGTTGGCCGCCGCGATGATGTCCATCAACGCGGTCAAGGGCGTCGAGATCGGCGACGGCTTCGCCTCGGCGGCGCTCCGCGGCGAGGACAACGCCGACGAGATGCGCGCGAGCAACGACGGGCGCCCGACGTTCCTGGCCAACCATGCCGGCGGCGTGCTCGGCGGCATCTCGACCGGCCAGCCGATCGTGGTGCGGTTCGCGGTGAAGCCGACCTCGTCGATCCTCACGCCCCAGCGCACGGTCACGGGCGACAACCGCGACGTCGACCTGATCACCAAGGGCCGTCACGATCCCTGCGTCGGCATCCGGGCCGTCCCCGTCGCCGAGGCGATGATGGCGTGCGTGCTCGCCGACCACCATCTCCGCCATCGGGGGCAGGTCGGCACCTGACTTCGGCGCCTCACGTCGGCGCCCGACGCCCGACCGTCCCCGGACGCAAAGCCCATTCGAGTACCGAACCGTGCCCCACATCTCCGTCACCTCCGCCATCGAAGCCTTCGCCCGCGGCGAGATCGTCGTCGTCACCGACGACGACGATCGCGAGAACGAGGGCGACCTCGTCGTCGCCGCGATCCATTGCACGCCGGAGAAGATGGCGTTCATCGTCCGCAACACCTGCGGCATCGTCTGCGCGCCGGTGACGGTCGCGGAGGCGCGCCGCCTCAACCTCGCCCCGATGGTCGCCTCGAACGACGCGCCGCTCGGCACCGCCTTCACCGTCACGGTGGACGTGAAGCACGGGCTGACCACCGGCATCTCGGCCGAGCAGCGCTGCAACACCGTGCGGGCGCTCGCCAACGGCAACATGGGCGCCGACGACTTCGTCCGCCCCGGGCACGTTTTTCCGCTGATCGCGCGGGACGGCGGCGTGCTGATGCGCTCAGGCCATACGGAAGCCGCGGTCGACCTGTGCAAGCTCGCCGGCCTGCCGCCCGTCGGCGTGATCTGCGAGCTCGCCAACGACGACGGCACGGTGATGAAGGGGCCGCAGATCGCGGCGTTCGCCGAGACGCACAGCCTCGCCCGCGTCTCGGTGGCCGACCTGATCGCCTACCGCCAGGCGCGCGACAAGCTGGTCGAGCGCGTCGGCCACTTCCCGGTCGAGACCGAGTTCGGCCCGATGACGGGCTACGCCTACACCACGCCGTTCGAGGCGATCCAGCAATTCGCCTTCGTCCACGGCGACATCGGCGACGGCCGCAACGTGCTGGTCCGGCTCCATCGCTCGGACGTCGTCGCCGACGTGATCGAGGGCGGTCGCCAGATCGAGACGGTGATGCGCCGGTTCGCGCGGGAGGGCCGCGGCATCCTCGTGTACCTGCGCGACGGCACCGCCGGGGTTCCGCTGAACCGCGTCGCGGACGAGGGCACCGAGGCGCAGCGCGTGCGCCAGTGGCGCGAGGTGGGCCTGGGCGCGCAGATCCTGCGCGACCTCGGCGTGGTCTCGATCCGCAACCTCTCGACCTCGGCCCGCGCCTATGTCGGCCTGTCGGGCTTCGGGATCGAGATGCTCGGCGACGAGCCGCTGGAGGGATAGTCCGCGACGAACCGGCCGTAGCGCAGCGCCAAGGCCGGCAGGATCGCGAGGTTCAGCACCGTCGAGGTGACGAGCCCGCCCAGGATCACGATCGCCATCGGCCCCTCGATCTCGCGCCCCGGCTCGCCGGCGCCGAGCGCCAGCGGCAGCAGGCCGAGGCCGGTGACGAGGGAGGTCATCAGGATCGGCACCAGCCGGTCGCCGGCGCCCTCCGCGGCGGTGGCGGCGTCCCAGCTGCGCTCCTCGCGGGCGACCATGTGCTCGTAATGGGCGATCAGCATGATCGCGTTGCGCAAGCTGATCCCGAACAGGGTGACGAAGCCGACGATCGAGCCGAGCGAGACCACCGCGCCGGTCGCCGCCACGGCGAGCACGCCGCCGACGAAGGCGAAGGGCAGGTTGACCAGCACCAGGACGAGGTTGCGCACCGACCCGGTCACCACCGCGAGCAGCAGCACGATGCCGAGGCCGGCGAGCGCGGAATAGGTCAGCAGGTCGGCGCGCGCCCGCGCCTGCGTCTCCGCGGCGCCCTCGAAGGCGACGTAGACGCCGGGCGGAAGGGTCACCTCCTTGGCGACCTTGCGCTTGGCCGCCTCGACGAAGGAGGCCACGTCGCGCCCCGTCACGTTGGCGGTGACCGCCTGCACCCGCTGCGCGCCCGCGTGCTGGACCTGGTAGCGCCCGGCCGTCTCGTAGACGTCGGCGACCTGGGCCAGCCGGATGTAGCTGCCGCTCGTGGTCCGCAGCGGCAGGTCGCCGAGGCGGGTGAGGTGCGCACGGGTCGCCCGGTCGAGGACGACGATGACGTTGAAGACGGCGTTGCCCTCGTAGGCCTGGCCGACCACGTCGCCCTGGTAGGCGGTACGGACGATCTCCAGCACCTCGATCGCGTCGAGGCCCCAGTGGCGCAGGTCGTTCCGGCGTAAGGACACGGTGATCTGCGGCAGGCCGGCGGGCGATTGCTGCTGCACGTCGGCGGCGCCCCGCACCTCAGCGAGCTCGCGGGCGACGTCGCGGGCCGCCGCCTCGATCCGGTCGAGGTCGGCGCCGAACACGTTGATCACCACCGGCGCGGTGTAGCCCGAGACCGTCTCCTCGATGCGCTCGGTGAGGAAGGTCTTGAGCGAGAACGCGGCGCCGGGCGTGCCCGCCATCAGCGCGCGGATGCCGGCCTCGCTCCACCCCTGCGCCGCGCCGTCGAGGCCGGGCTCGAGGTCGATGTGGATCTCACTGTAATGCGTGCCGGCCGTGTCCTGGCCGGCCTCGGCCCGCCCGACCTGCTGCGCCACGGCGCGGACGCCGGGCACCGCCTTGAGGCCGGCGGTCATGCGCGCGCCGAGCCGCAGCGATTCCTGCAGCGAGGTGCCCGGCGCCGCCGCCATGTGCAGGATCAGGTGGCCCTCCTTGAGGTCCGGCAGGAAGGTGCCGCCGAAGAAGGGCAGGGCGGCCGCGCCGGCGAGGGTGAGGAGGACGGCCGCCGTCGCCGCCCAGCCGAAGCGCCGCTCGACGGCCCCAAGCATCCGCGCGTAGGCGGCACGCGCGATCCGCATCACCGGGGGATCGCGCGCGGGCAGGTCCTTGCGCGCGACCAGCGCCATCGCGAGCGCCGGGGTGACCGTGAGCGCCACCGCGAGCGAGGCCACCACCGCCAGGATGTAGGCGAGCGCCAGCGGGCCGAACAGGCGCCCGGCGACGCCGGTGAGCGCCAGCACCGGCAGGAACACCAGCAGCACGGCGAAGGTGGCGTAGGCCACCGCGCCCCGCACCTCGAGGATCGCGTCGCGCACCACCCGCGCGACCGGAAGCGGCACGGCGAGGCGGCGGTTCTCGCGCAGGCGCCGCACCGCGTTCTCGATGCCGATCACCGCGTCGTCCACCACCTCGCCGATGGCGATGGCCAGCCCCCCGAGGGTCATCGTGTTGAGGCTCTCGCCCATCGCCCCGAGCACCAGCACGGCGGCGAGCAGCGAGAGCGGGATCGCCACCGCGCTGATGACGGCCGTGCGCCAGTCGAACAGGAACACGAACAGCACCACGACGACCAGGATGCCGCCGAGCGCCAGCGCCTGCAGCACGTTGCCGTTGGCCTGGGCGATGAAGTTCGCCGGGCGGAAGAGGTCGCCGCGCAGCACGATGCCGTCGCGCGCCAGCCCGGGCCGAAGCTCGTCGAGGGCCGCCTCGACCCGGCGCGTCGCCTCCAGGGTGTTGGCGCCGATCTGCGCACCGACCATCAGGAGGATGCCGGGCCGGCCGTCGACGAGCGCCGCGCCGATCGGTGGCTCGGGGGCGGCGACCACGGTGGCGACGTCGCCGAGCACCACGCTCGCGCCGCCCTCGTTGACGAGCACCGTGCGGGCGATCTCCTCCGACGTCAGCGACTGGCCTTCCGTCTGCAGGGCGATGCGCTGGTTGGGGGTGTCGACGAAGCCGGCGCCGCGCACCCCGGTGGCCTTGCGCGCGGCCACGAGCACGTCGTTCAGGCCGAGGCGGAAGCGGATCAGGTCGTGCGGCCGCACCTCGACCTGGAAGGCGCGCACCGCCCCGCCGTAGACCGAGACCTGGGCGATGCCGGGCACCGCGAGCAGCCGCAGGCGCACCCGCCAGTCGGCGATCGTGCGCAGGTCGAGGGCGGAGCGGCTCTCCGAGGTCAGCCCGACCAGGAGCACGGTGCTGGTCGAGGAGGTCAGCGCGGTCATCGCCGGCGGCAGCACGCCCTGCGGCAGGCGCCCGGCGAGGCTCGCCAGCCGCTCGGTCACGAGCTGGCGCACCCGGTAGATGCTGCTGCCGGCGGTGAAGGTGGCGGTGATGACCGACAGGCCCTGGATCGAGCTCGACCGCAGGGTGGCGAGGCCGGGAAGCCCGTTGACGGCGACCTCGACGGTCTGGGTCACCAGGATCTCGACCTGCTCCGGGTTGAGCCCCGGCGCCTCGGTCTGGATCACCACCGAGGGCGGCGCGAACTCGGGGAAGACGTCGTACTTCGCCTGGCCGAGGCTGGCGGTGCCGTAGACCAGCAACGCCAGCGCCAAGGCCACGACGATGCCGGGGAAGCGGATCGCGAAGGCGACCAGGGCGGCCTGCGGGCCGACGGGATCGGGCGCGGCGGGGCTTTGATCGGACGACATCGGCTCAGTCGTCGTCCGCGCCGCCGGCGGCCTGCACCTGGGCCTTCATCTCCTCCGACAGCAGGGCCTGCGCGCCCCGCATCACGATCTCGGTCTCGCCGGCGAGATCCGCGACGACGAAGCCGTCGCCCGAGAGCGCGGGGTCGGCGCCGAGCGCGTGGCGGGCGAACCCGGTCTCGCCGACCGCGCGGTAGAACCAGGCCCCGCCCTGCCAGTGCACCACCGCCTCCTCGGGCACGAGCACGCCGGTGGCGGCCCGCGACGAGGTGATGAAGGCCAGCGTGCTCATGCCGGGGAGGAGGCCGCTGTCGCCGGAGACCGTGTAGAACGAGCTGAGGCCCTGGATGCGCTGGTCGGTGCGGGTCGCGGCCGAGACGAAGCGCAGCGCCACGCGCTCGCTCTGCGGCGGCACCTCCGCGAAGGCCGCGCCGGGCCGGCCCTTCAGCGTCTCCCCGGGCGGCAGCGTCACCTGCACCAGGAAGTCGGCGCGCTCGATCAGCCGGGTCACGAGGACCGAGCGCTCGACGATGCCGCGGCCGATCACCGGCCCCCATTCCTGCTGTGCGGTGGCGCTGAGCGTCCGCACCTGCGACTGCGCTGCGGCGAGCGCCGCCTGGTCGGTCTGGAACGTGCCCTCGGTGGTCTCGATCTGAACCTGCGTCGCGTAGGGCCCGAGGGATTTGGCGCGCTGGAACGCGGCCCGCGAGACCTCGACCCGCGCCTGCGCGGTCTGCAGCTGCGCCGTCGCGGCGGCGTAGGAATTCGTGAGCTCCGTCACCCGCGCGAGGTCGAGGACGCTGCCGTAGGCCTGGATCTCGATCGGGTGCGATTCGGGCTGCCGCCGTGCGGTCTCGAGGCCGATCCGGGCGCGTTCCTCGGGCGTGAGCACCACGACGACGCGTCCGCCCTCGACCGCGGTGCGCTGGGGGGCAGCGAATGGCGTGGGCTTGGCGGGGGCGGGGGCGGGGGCGGGGGCGGACCTGGCCGCATCGCGCGCCACGAAAAGGTTCGTCAGCCGTGAAGCGACCTGCCGAACGTCGTCGCCGGCGAAAGCCGCGACGAGCGCCACACCGGCCAGCCCGATCGCCGTCGCCCAAACCAGCCCGTAGCCACGTCTCTGCCGCACCCGATCCACCCCATCGACGAGCGGCCGCCATGCCGGCCGACGCCGGGCGTGGCATTACCACATAATCCCGGTTCCGATTGCCGAATTATCCTGAAACCCGACGATGACGATCGTTGGCTACACTTTCCCGACGATCCCCCCCTCTCGGGGGAGGGAGGGCACCCGATCTCTCCCTCATCGCCCCATCAGCGCGTCGACATGCGCCGACACCGAGCGGCCGAGGCCGTCGAGGCTGTAGCCGCCCTCCAGCATCGAGACGAGGCGGCCGCCGGCGTGCCGGTCGGCGACCTCCATCAGCTTGCGCGTGGCCCAGCCGAAATCGGCTTCCGTCAGGCGCAGGTTGGCCAGGGGATCGAGGTGGTGGGCGTCGAAGCCGGCCGACAGGATGATCACGTCGGGCGCGAAGGCGTCGACCCGGGCGAGGATGCCGGCTTCGAACGCCTCGCGGAAGACCGCGCCGTCGTCGCCCGGGCGCAGGGGCACGTTGACGATGGTGTCCTTCGCGCCGCGCTCGGAGGCCGCGCCGGTGCCGGGAAACAGCGGCATCTGGTGGGTCGAGGCGTACATCACGTCGGCATCGTCCCAGAAGATGTCCTGCGAGCCGTTGCCGTGGTGCACGTCCCAATCGACCAGCGCCACGCGGGTCGCGCCCTTGGCGCGGGCGTGGCGCGCGGCGATGGCGGCGTGGTTGAACAGGCAGAATCCCATCGCCCGGGTGCGCTCGGCATGGTGGCCGGGCGGGCGCATGGCGACGAAGGCGTTGCTGCATTCGCACCCCATCACCGCATCGACCGCCATGATGCCGCCGCCGACGGCGCGAAGCGTCGCCTCCAGGCTGCCCGGGGACATCAGCGTATCCGAATCGATCGCGACCATCCCGTCCTTGGGCGAGGCCGCGACGATCGCCTCGACATAGGCGGCGGGGTGGGCGAGCGTGGCGACCGAGGCCTCGGCCTGCGGCGCCATGGTGCGGACGAGGCCGGAGAAGCGCTCGTTCTCCAGGACGCGCTCGATCGCGCGGATGCGGTCGGGCCGCTCGGGATGCCCCTCGGGCACGGCGTGGTCGAGGGCGGCCGGGTGGCTCACGTACAGGGTCGTCACGATCATCCCTCCGGCTGTGCGCGCCGCCTCGCTGCGGACGCACCTGTCGCAAAGCGGCAACAGCGCTTGGCATTGTGCCCGCGGGCAACGCGGGACGCTACGCCGAAGTGCCTCGTCCGCCTATGCTTCGGTCAGTTTCCGTCAACCCTGGTTCGAACGGCGGAAGCCCACTCGAGAGAGGCCCGCCATGCGCTTCGCCCCGATCATCGCGTGTGCCGTGCTGCTCTCGGGCTGCAACTTCAAGGCGGTGCCCGATCCGGCCCTGTCGGCACGGGACACCGCCTTCATGGCGCTGGTGCCGGACGCCGAGTTCGACCCGCACTTCGCCCGCTACCAGGTCACCGACCCGACGAAGGAGCAGCCCGGCACCATCGTGATTCAGACGATGGAGCGGCAGCTCTACCTCGTGCTGCCCGACGGCAAGGCGATGCGCTACGGCGTCACCGTGGGCGACGAGGCCTATGGCTGGAAGGGGACCGCCACGGTCGACCGCAAGGCGGAATGGCCGGCCTGGAACCCGCCGGCCGAGATGGTCAAGCGCTGGCCGCACGTCCACCCGATGCAGGGCGGGCCGGGCAACCCGCTCGGCGCCCGCGCGCTCTACCTCTCCGACAAGGGCCGCGACACGCTCTACCGCATCCACGGCACCAACGAGCCGGAGAAGATCGGCCAGGCCGCGTCGTCCGGCTGCATCCGCATGCGCAACATCGACGTGGTCGACCTGTTCAACCGCGTGCCGGTGGGCGCGACGGTGATCGTGCGCTGAGGGCGGACGACCTTCGGTCCGTTTCCCCTCGTCGTTCCGGGGCTGCGAAGCAGAGCCCGTAACCCAGAACCGCCGACGCCAGCCGGATCCGCCACCGCCGGCGGCTCTGGATTCGGGGCTCGCCTGCGGCGCCCCGGAATGACGGGATAGCGGTGAGCGGGTGACGTTTCATCTGCGTTCCCGGAGAGCGGGCGACGATCGTGCGGTCTCGACAGATGCCGGCATGTCGCTCGAAAAAAGCAAGATTCTCGAAACGCTCATTCGTGAGCACGCTTTAACCTGAACGCCGGTTCAGATTTGGCCGTTAACCTCTGAAGACGATCTCGTCTCCTACAGTCCAATACACACGAGGACAGGCGGCGACCGAACAAAGGTCGCGGAGGAATTCGGTGATGATCAACGTTTCTCTTCAAGACTTCTGCAACCATGCCGTCGTTGAGGGCCGCATCGCGGCGGCCGACGTGCAGGCCCTGCTGCGCGACGTGCTGCCGGACGGCATCGCCCATCGCGACGAGGCCGACATGCTGATCGCCCTGGAGCGGGCGGTGCCCGACGCCGACCCGGCCTTCGCCGACGCGCTGGTCGCCCTCGTGGTCGACTTCGCGGTCTGGGGCGAGCGTCCCTCGGGCTACGTCGACCGCGCGGTCGCCGCCTGGCTTTCGGCGTCGCTCGCCGGCCTCACCGGCCCGACGCCGGCCGGCGCGCGAATCGCCGTCGAGATCGTCCGGGAGGCGCAGGGGAGCGCCGAGGCGCTGATGGTGTTCGCGATGGAAGCCAACCGCTGGACCCGCGAGCCGGCCAGGACCGACCGGCCGCGCTTCGCGCTGGCCGCTTGAAACGAGACCAAAAACTTTTGACCGCGGTCGCCCAGGCATCGGCCGCCGGCACAGCTTCCGTCGCCTGCGGATCTGCTTTATCGGGAACGCTCTATCCGGCTCACGCCAAGCCGCTTCCTGAAGACGACCAGACCCGAGCGCGATAAAAGATGTTCGACAAGATCCTGATCGCAAACCGGGGCGAGATCGCCTGCCGCGTCATCAAGACGGCGCGGCGCATGGGCATCAAGACCGTGGCGGTCTACTCGGACGCCGACCGCGACGCGGTCCACGTGGCGATGGCCGACGAGGCCGTCCACATCGGCCCGGCGGCGGCGGCGCAATCGTACCTCGTCATCGAGAAGATCATCGACGCCTGCAAGCAGACCGGGGCGCAGGCGGTGCATCCGGGCTACGGCTTCCTGTCCGAGCGCGAGGCCTTCGCCAACGCGCTCGCCGAGGCCGGCATCGTCTTCATCGGCCCGAACGCCGGCGCCATCGCCGCGATGGGCGACAAGATCGAATCCAAGAAGGCGGCGGCCGCCGCCAACGTCTCGACGGTGCCGGGCTTCCTCGGCGTGATCGAGAGCCCCGAGCACGCCGTCGAGATCGCCGACGGCATCGGCTACCCGGTGATGATCAAGGCGTCCGCCGGCGGCGGCGGCAAGGGCATGCGCATCGCCTACGCCTCGGGCGAGGTCGCGGAGGGCTTCGCCCGCGCGAAGTCCGAGGCCGCCTCGTCCTTCGGCGACGACCGGGTGTTCATTGAGAAGTTCATCACCGATCCGCGCCACATCGAGATCCAGGTGATCGGCGACAAGCACGGCAACGTGGTCTACCTCGGCGAGCGCGAGTGCTCGATTCAGCGCCGCAACCAGAAGGTCATCGAGGAGGCACCCTCGCCCCTTCTCGACGAGGCCACCCGCCGGAAGATGGGCGAGCAGGCGGTCGCCCTGGCGAAGGCCGTGGACTACGATTCCGCCGGCACGGTCGAGTTCGTCGCCGGCCAGGACAAGTCGTTCTACTTCCTGGAGATGAACACCCGCCTCCAGGTCGAGCATCCGGTCACCGAGATGATCACCGGCGTCGACCTCGTCGAGCTGATGATCCGGGTGGCGGCCGGCGAGACGCTGCCGCTCACGCAGGATCGGGTGACGCTCGACGGCTGGGCGGTGGAGAGCCGCGTCTACGCCGAGGATCCGACCCGCAACTTCCTGCCCTCGATCGGCCGGCTCACCACCTACCGGCCGCCGGAGGAGGGCACGTTCGGCACCGGCAAGGTCCGCAACGACACCGGCGTGGAGGAGGGCGGCGAGATCGCGATCCACTACGATCCGATGATCGCCAAGCTCGTCACCTGGGCGCCGACCCGCGCCGAGGCGATCGAGCTCCAGGCCGAGGCGCTCGACGCCTTCGCCATCGACGGCATCCGCCACAACATCCCGTTCCTCGCCGCCCTGATGGCGCATCCGCGCTGGCGCGAGGGGGCGCTGTCCACCGGCTTCATCGCCGAGGAGTTCCCGGAAGGGTTCTCCGCGCCCGAGCCGAAGGGCGCGGTGGCGCAGCGGATGATGGCGGCCGCGGCCGCCATCGACCACAAGCTCAACGCGCGCAAGCGCGGCATCTCCGGCCAGATGCGCGACCCCGCGCTGCTGCACTTCGAGCGCGACCGGGTGGTGATGCTGGCCGGCGAGGCCTTCCCCGTCACCGTCGATCCGCACGAGGATGCGCTGGCGCAGAACTGCCTCGTCGTCACCGAGGCCGACGGCACCGCCCACGTCGTCGAGAGCGACTGGCGCCCGGGCGAGCCGGTCTGGACCGGCACGATCGGCGCGCAGCGCGTCGCGATCCAGGTGCGCGGGCTGCTCAACGGCGTCGCGCTCCAGCATGCGGGCGCCGCGGCCGAGGCCCGCGTCTACACTCGCCGCGAGGCCGAGCTCGCCGCGCTGATGCCGGTGAAGGAGGATGCCGGCTCCGGCAAGCAGGTGCTCTGCCCGATGCCCGGCCTGGTGAAGCAGATTCTGGTCACCGAAGGCCAGGAGGTGAAGAACGGCGAGGCCATCGCCATCGTCGAGGCGATGAAGATGGAGAACGTGCTCCGCGCCGAGCGCGACGCCACGGTGGCGAAGGTCTACGCCAAGGAGGGCGAGAGCCTCGCCGTCGATGCGGTGATCCTGGAATTCGCCTGACTCGCGTCAGCGTCCTGAGACCCGGCGGCGATGAGCCTCGTTCACAACGAGCAGACGAAACTGCTTGCGACCGGGCTCAACACGATCGCCGCCGCGTTCATCATCATCGGGGTGGTGACGCCGGTGACGGCCGTGAGCTTCGGGATCGCGAACGCCCCCAAACCGACCGCCGTGGCCGTGTTCTTCGCCGGGGTCTGGCTTTGCACTGGGTTCGGCATACATTGGATCGCAAGGCGCGTCCTGCGGAGCCTCAAACCATGAACTCCGGTGAGATCTTCGTCATCTTCGTCATTCCGGCCATCATGCTGACCGTGGCCTATCTCGCCATGCGCGCCAATGAATGGGCGATCCGCCGCGACGATCGGAAGTCCGGCGAGTAACCGGGGGTTCCCCGACCCGACCGGTTCGCACCGAAATCCATGCCTCTCTACTTCGCCTACGGCGCCAACATGGATGCCGCCGCCATGGCCTCCCGCTGCCCGGCTTCGCGGCTGATCGGGCAGGGCCGGCTGCACCGCCACCGCTTCATCGTCATGCGCGAGGGCTACGCCTCGGTGGTGCGCGACGGGCGCCACACGGTCTGGGGCGTGCTGTGGGAGCTGGCCCTCGCCGACGTCCCCGCCCTCGACCGCTACGAGGGCGTTGCCGGCGGCCTCTACGTGAAGGCCTCGCAGCCGGTCGCGACCGCGGGCGGCGTCAAGCGCGCGCTGATCTATCTCGGCCGCTCCACCGCCTGCGGCGTGCCGAAGCCCGGCTATCTCGAGGCCGTGCTCGCGGCGGGCGAGGCGGCGCAGCTGCCGCCCCCCTACCTGCGCGAGGTGCGCGGCTGGCGTCGCGGAGCGCCGACCTAGGTGCGACGCAGATGCCGCGGCTTCAACGCCCGGTTTGGCCCTGACCTTGCCTGCTCCCGGATCGCAGAACATCGAACACCGGGAGCCTTCCGCCAATGGACTTCGTTAAACCTACGGACATGGCCGCGACCATGAGCGATTCGGGCGTCATGCGCGCCGAGCTGTCGATCCGCGACATGCTCGTGCGCGGCATGATGGCGGGCGCGCTGCTCGGCATCGCCACCAGCCTCGCCCTCACCGGGGCGGTGCAGACCGGCGTGCCCTTCGTCGGCGCCATCGTCTTTCCCGTTGGCTTCGTGATGATCGTGTGCCTCGGGCTCGAGCTCTGCACCGGGAACTTCGGCATCCTGACGCTGTCCTGGATGGAGAACCGGATCGGGTTCGCGCCGATGATGCGCAACTTCGCCTGGAGCTTCATCGGCAACCTGCTCGGCAGCGTGCTGTACGCGCTGCTCCTGGTGATCGCGCTGACCAATGCGTGGCACACGCCCGTCGCCGGCGTCGCGCAGAAGCTGGTCGAGATCGCCTCGGCCAAGACGATCGCCTACGAGAACCTCGGCACGGCCGGGATGCTGACCTGCTTCGTCAAGGCGATGCTGTGCAACTGGATGGTCTGCCTCGGCGTGACGATGTCGATGATGTCGACCTCGACCTTCGGCAAGATCCTCGGCGCCTGGCTGCCGATCTTCCTGTTCTTCGCGCAGGGGTTCGAGCATGCGGTGGTGAACATGTTCGTCATTCCCGCCGGCATGATGCTCGGCGCGCCGGTCCATTTCAGCGAGTGGTGGCTGTGGAACCAGATTCCCGTCACGCTGGGCAACTTCGTCGGCGGGGTGCTGTTCATCTCGGTGGCCTGGTACCTGACCTACCGTCAGAAGACCGTCGATCCGGCCCGCGTCGAGGGCCGTCCGCAGGGCCGCGCCGCCATCGCCCGCTGAGAACGACCCGACGCGGCCGGACACCTCCGGCGTCCGGCCGCGTTGTGCCGTCATGAGCGAGATCAGAAGCGTCGCCGTCGTCGTCGTCGGCCGGGTCCAGGGCGTCACCTATCGCGCCTGGACCCGGCGCGAGGCCGAAGCGCGCGGCCTGTCGGGGCACGTGAGCAACCGCGCGGACGGGGCGGTCGAGGCCGCGTTCACCGGGCCGGCCGACGCAGTCGAGGCGATGGTGCAGGCGTGCTGGGCCGGGCCGCCCGGCGCCCGCGTCGAGCGAGTCGAGGTGACGGCCGGCGAGCCGTCCGCCGGCGCCTCCGGGTTCGCGATCCGGCAGTGAGGGGACCCGCGCATGGACGGCCTGCTCCGGCGCGTCTCGACAGCGCGCGCCGCGCCGGGGTAGCCATCCCGCGGTCCCGATGCGCCCACGGCCGGCGCGGCGCGCGGGCCCGATGGGCACCCCGGGGACGATGACCGACCTCCCTTCCACCACGCTGCTCGCCGCCTACCTGCCCTCCGGGTTCTCGCCGATCGACCTCGGCGCGCTGATCTACTTCGTGCTGGCCTGGCTCGGCTACGGCCTCTCCGTCGGGCGCCTGCGCGGACGGATGGTGTCGCTGAGCCAGATCATGAACGCGCAGCGCGAGGAGTGGGCGCGCCAGCTGATCGTGCGCGACAACCGCGTGGTCGACACCACGATCAACGCCTCGCTGCAGAACGGCACCGCCTTCTTCGCCTCGACGTCGCTGATCGCGCTCGGCGGCGTGCTCACCCTGTCGCGCTCCGGCGACGACGTGCTCAACCTGTTCGGCACGCTGCCCTTCGGCACGATCGCCACGCGCACGACCTGGGAGATCAAGGTCGCAGGGCTCGCGGTCGTGTTCGTCTATGCCTTCTTCAAGTTCGCCTGGGCCTACCGGCTGTTCAACTACAGCGCGATCCTGCTCGGGACCGTGCCGCCCAAGGGCTCGGGGGCGAGCGAGTCCGCAATGCTGCGCGCCGCACGGCGCGTGGCGGCGATGAACACCGCGGCCGGGCTCCACTTCGCCCGCGGGCAGCGTGCGTTCTTCTTCGCGTTGGCGTATCTCGGGTGGTTCGTCAGCCCCTATTTCCTCGTCGCCTCGACGACGGCGGTCGTGTTCGTGATGTGGCGGCGCCAGTTCGTCTCCGAGATCCGCGCGATCCTGCTCGCCGACGGCGCCCCGCCCGCCGAAGGATCCACGCCGTGAGCGACGACCGCACCGGAACCCGCAGCGAAGACGCGATCGAGGAGACGATGCTGCGTCTCGTGGCCGAGCGCGGCCCCGGCAAGACCATCTGCCCTTCGGAGGTCGCACGCGCGCTGGCGGGGTCGGATCCGGACCAGTGGAGCCCCCTGATGCAGCCGGTGCGCCGCATCGCCGTGCGCCTGACCAAGGCCGGCCGCCTCGCCATCCTGCGGAAGGGCAAGCCCGCCGATCCGGACGATTTTCGCGGGATCTACCGGTTGTCGCTCCCCGAGGGCTGATCCGCCGGCCCCGGCAGCAGCGCGTCGGTGTAGCCGGCGAGCCGGTAGACCGCGAGGCCGATCCATTCCTTCACCGCCAGGTCGAGCACCAGCAGCCCCTCCGAGGCGAAGCTGCCGAAGCGCAGCGCGTCGCGCGGGCCGCGGGTGCGGTAGTCGACGGGGAAGGCGACGACGTGGAAGCCGGCCGCGCGGAAGCAGCCCATCGCCCGCGGCATGTGGAAGGCCGAGGTCACCAGCAGCCAGCGCTCGCCCGGCTTCGGCTGGGCCATCGCGGCGGAGAACAGCGCGTTCTCGCGGGTGTTGCGCGAGCGGTTCTCCAGGATCAGCCGGGTGCGCGGCAGGCCGAGGGTATCGGCGTCGCGGCTGACGATGTCGGCCTCGGCGATCGCCCCGTCGACGAGGCTGCCGCTGCCGCCGGAGAACATCAGCCGCGCCTGCGGGTAGCGCCGGGCGAGATCGGCCATGTAGATCGGCCGCTCGCCGGCATCGTTGACGACCACCTGCCCGCGGCCGGACGACAACCCGGCCTCGATCCCGCCGCCGAGCACGATGATGCCGTCGGGCGGGCGATCGTCGGCGTAGGCCGGGAAGCGCTGCTCCAGCGGCAGCACCGCCCAGGCCGAGAGCGGCGACAGGCCGCCTGCGAGCAGGCCGAGGAGGCCGAACGCGCTCAAAGCTCCGCCGAGGCGCCGCCGCGCGGTCGCGAGCGTCAGCGCGACGCCGACGAGCCCGACGAGGGCGAAGACGTTCGACGGGGTGATCAGGAAGAAGATCACCTTCGAGAGCGGGAAGAACATCGGCGCGGGTCCGGCGGGCGTCGGACCTCAGGCCCTCGTCTCGGCCTCGTAGCGGGCCAGGGTTTCGGCGTCCGGCGGCAGCAGGGTGGCGAGGCTCGCGCCCTTCTCCGCCTCGCGGGTGAGCCAGAGATCGAGGCGCTGCTGCTCGACCGCCTCCAGCGCCACCGCCTCGGCGATGTCGGCCGGGATCACGACCACGCCGTCGGAGCCGCCGACCACGACGTCGCCGGGATGCACCGCGGCCCCGGCGCAGGCGATCGGCTCACCGGAGCCCGCAAGCTGAAGCGTACCCTCGCCCGGCGCGAACGCGGCGTCCCAGACGGCGAGGCCGCTCTCGGCTGCGAGGCAGCCGTCGGTGACGAGGCCGGCGACGCCGCGGGCGGAGAGCCGCGCGGCCAGGATCGCGCCGAAGGGGAGGGCGAGCCCGGAGCGGCCGGTATCGACCACGACGACGGCGCCCTCGGGCACCGCCTCGATCGCCTCCGCGAGCGAGCGCGCGACCTCGCCGCGCGCCGGGATCATCCGCAGCGTCACGGCCGGCCCGACGGCTCGGCCCGAACCGGCGATGCCGGAGAGCGCGCAGGCCGGGACGCCGCGGCGCGCCAGGGCGCGGGCGAGGCTCGCCACGGTGACCGCGGAGAGGGCGTCGCGCAGGGTCGGGTCGAGGGCCATCGGGGTGCGGTCTCCGGGCGGGCTGCCTGACGCCCAAGTGGGTCGCGCAGGGGCGGGGGCAAGGCGGGCAACGGTTGAGCAGGGCAGGGGCAAGGCCGATCGGCGAGGACGTGCGGGCGTCAGCTGATCGGCGCGGCGAAGATCCGGGCGGCGGCGGGCCGCTGCACCAGCGCCGCGTACCAGCGCCGGATCTCGGGCCGCTCGACGCGCTCCGCCGGCAGGGCGAGCCAGCGGTGGGCGGCGCAGCCGAGCGCGATGTCGGCGATCGAGAAGCGCGTGCCGACGACGAAGGTTCGGTCGGCGAGGTGCCGGTCGAGGATCGCGGCGAGGGCCTCGGACCGTTCGAGCGAGGCGGCGATCAGCGTGTGGTCGCGCGCATCCGGCGAGGCGCGGTAGAGCTGCCAGAACGCGTCGCGCATCGCCGGGGTGAAGCTCGTCGCCTGCCAGTCGAGCCATTGCTGCACCTGCGCCCGCTCGCGCCGGTCGTCGGGCAGGCGGAGCACGCCCTCCGCCCCGTCCGCGAGGTAGCGCAGGATCGCGTTCGACTCCCACAGGGCGAAGTCGTCCTCCTGCAGCACCGGCACCAGGCCGTTCGGGTTCATCGCCCGGTAGGCGGGGTCGGCGACCACGCCGTGCGCGCCGCCGGCCTCGACCCGCTCGTAGGCGAGGCCGGATTCGTCGAGCCCCCAGAGGGCCTTCTGCACGTTGACGGAGTTCGCCCGCCCCCAGAGCCTGCGCATCGGCTTATTCCTGCTCGCTCGCCTCGGGCCGATACGGCTTGGGCGGATAGGCGTGCACGCCGCCGTTCGGATCGGTGATCCGGGTGCCGTCGCGATCCGCCGCGACGTAGCCCGGCCCGACCGGCACCTTGCCGTGGCCACCGGGGATGTCGAGGACGTAGGTCGGCTGGGCCAGCCCCGAAAGCCGGCCACGGAGCGTGCGCATCAGCGCCTGCCCGGCATCGAGCCCGGTGCGCAGGTGCGCCGTGCCCGGCGCGAGGTCGCCGTGATGCAGGTAGTACGGCTTGATCCGGTTCTCGACGAAGCTCCGCATCAGCGCCTCCATCACCGCCGCATCGTCGTTGACGCCGGCGAGCAGCACCGTCTGGCTCACCATCGGGATCCCGGCATCGACCAGCCGCGCGCAGGCGGCCCGCGCCTCGGCGCCGAACTCGCGGGCGTGGTTGGCGTGCAGGGCCACGAACACCGCCCGGCCGAAGCCTTTCAGCGCGGCGATCAGAGCGTCGGTCACCAGGGCGGGGCTCACCACCGGCACGCGGGTGTGGACCCGCAGGACCTTGACGTGGGGCACGCACTCGAGCCGCCGCGCGATATCGGCCAGCCTGCGCGGCGAGAGCGCGAACGGGTCGCCGCCGGTCAGCACCACCTCCCAGATCGCCGGGTCGGCGGCGATGTAGGCCAGCGCCGCATCGAGCTCGGCCTCGCTCAGCGTGCCGGCGCCTTCCGGCCCGACCACCTCGCGGCGGAAGCAGAAGCGGCAATAGACCGGGCAGACGTGGAGCGGCTTCAGCAGCACCCGGTCGGGATAGCGGTGGACGAGGCCGGGCATCTTCTCGTGGACGGCGTCGCCGATCGGGTCGGCGCGTTCCTCGGCCGCAGTGACGACTTCCTCCGCCCGCGGCACGAACTGGCGGGCGATCGGGTCATGCGGGTCGGCGGCGTCGATCAGCTCGGCCATGTCGGGGGTGATCGACACGGCGTAGCGCGCGGCCACCGCCCGCAGGGCCGGCAGGTCGACCGGCGCCACGAGGCCCGCGGCGGCGAGCTCGTCCGGGCTGCGCAGCGGGCGGTTCATCGCGTTCCGCCCGCGACGGGGGTCCAGATCACGTCCTCGATATGCGGCGCGCCGGTCGCGAGCATCACCAGCCGGTCGAAGCCGAGCGCGCAGCCCGACGCCTCCGGCATCACCGCCAAAGCGTCGAGGAAGTCGTCGTCGATCGGATAGGTCTCGCCGTAGACGCGATGCTTCTCCGCCATCTCGCAGGCGAAACGCCGGCCCTGCTCGGCGGCGTCGGTCAGCTCGCCGAAGGCGTTGGCGAGCTCGACGCCGCAGGCATAGAGCTCGAACCGCTCCGACACCCGCGGGTCGTCCGCGCTCGGGCGGGCGAGCGCCGCCTCGCTCACCGGGTACTCGTACAGGATCGTCGGCCGCCCGTGCCCGAGATGCGGCTCGATCCGCGCCACCAGCACGCGGCTGAACAGGTCGGCCCAGGTGTCGTCGGCGGCCACCCGCAGGCCCGCCTGCGCAACCGCGGCGGCGAGCCCGTCGCGATCGGTGGCGCCGTCCCGCGACAGGGTGGCGAGGAGGTCGATGCCGGCATGCCGGTCGAAGGCGTCGGCCAGCGTCAGCCGCTCCGGATCGGCGAAGGGATCGCAGGTCCGATCGCGATGGCGCAGCCGCGCCGTCGCCGCCGTCTCGGCCGCGAGCCGCAGCAGGTCGGCGCAGTCGGCCATCAGCACGGCGTAGGGCTCGCCGGCGCGATACCATTCCAGCATCGTGAATTCGGGATGATGCAGCAACCCGCGCTCGCGGTTGCGGAAGACGTGGCCGAGGCTGAACAGCCGCGATTCGCCGGCCGCCAGCAGCTTCTTGCAGGCGAATTCCGGCGAAGTGTGGAGGTAGAGCGGCGCACGCAGCCCGTCGCCGCCGATCGCCTCGGTAGCGAAGGCGGAGAGATGCGCCTCGTTGCCAGGCGAGACCTGAAGGCAGGCGGCCTCGACCTCGACGAAGTCGCGGGCCGCGAAGTGGCCGCGGAGCGCATGGGCGATGCGGTTGCGCAGGATCAGCAGCGGGCGCCGGTCGGCGTGCCGGTGCGGCGCCCACCACGGGGAGGGGGCCGCCGTCACCGGGCGGCCCTGCGATCGGCGGATCGGACGTTTCCGGCTTCGAACACGCGCGCTCCCGGCGGACCGATACTGGCGCGGCTGGCAACCGGGCCGCGGATAGGATAGTGCCGGAGCCCGATATCGCTCTCGAGGGATATGCCTCTCCCGCGGGGCACCGCGCTAGGCGCGCGAACCCCGCCTTGTCAACGCAGGACCTGACCCCGTGAAGGTGATCGCTTCTACCCTCCGCAAGGGCAACGTCGTCGATAAGGACGGCAAGCTCTACGTCATCCTGTTCGCGGAGAACATCCATCCCGGCAAGGGCACCCCCGTGACGCAGCTCGACATGCGCCGCATCACCGACGGGGTGAAGGTGTCGGAGCGCTACCGCACCACCGAGCAGGTCGAGCGCGCCTTCGTCGAGGACAAGGAGCACACCTTCCTCTACAGCGACTCGGAGGGGTTCCACTTCATGAACCCGGAGAGCTACGAGCAGATCCAGGTGCCGGCCGACGTGGTCGGCGACGCCGCCCCCTACCTGCAGGAGGGCATGGCGGTGATGGTCTCGCAGCACAACGGCGTGGCGCTGACGATCGAGCTGCCGCAGCGCGTCGTGCTCGAGGTCGCCGAGACCGAGCCGGCGATGAAGGGGCAGACCGCCTCGTCCTCCTACAAGCCGGCCACCCTGTCGAACGGCGTCCGCACCACCGTGCCGCCGCACATCGCCGCCGGCACCCGCATCGTGGTGATGACCGCCGACGGCGCCTACGTCGAGCGCGCCAAGGACTGAGGCATTCCGGAACGGGGGGCTACGGCGGCGGCGCCGTGCCCTCGGAGGCCTCGTAGCAGCGCTGCGACAGGCCCTGCGCCCGCATGCGCTCCGGCACGGTGAAGCCGCGGCCCTCCACCGACCACAGGCCCTCCCTGCGCAGGGCGTCGGCGGTGCAGCGCGCCGCGATCCGGCACGAGTCCGGCTCGCCCCCGGTGCGGGTGCAGGTCTCGACGTAGTCCGCCCGGAACTTCGCCAGTCCGGCGCGCGGATGCGGCCCGGTCAGCGCGACCAGGCCCGTCAGCGCCCCGAGCAGGAGCGGCTGGTGCACGAGGTAGATCGCCAGGCTGTGGCGGCCGGCGAAGGTCGCGGCCCGTGCGCCTCGGCTCCGCGGCTGCCAGAGACCCGCCCGCGAGCGCGCGAACCAGGGCAGGGCGATCCGGCCGAGGGCAACCCCGAGCAGCACGATCCCGAACCACGGGAACAGCGGCACGTAGTCGTTGGTCTGCGGCGTCAGCCGGCCGAGGCCGAGGAAGAACAGCGCGGGCGCATCGAGCAGCGGATGCGCCACGAGGTGCGGCAGCGCCACGACCAGGGCGCCGGCCAGCGCCGTCACCACCGCCGGCACGAACAGGAACGGCAGCGCCAGCACGCTCGACACCGCGATGCAGTGCAGGATGCCGAAGAAGATGAAGCTGTCCGGGAAGGCGTAGAACGTCGCCAGGGTGATCAGCGCCGCCGCCCCGCCGACTCGCAGCAGCCGCAGGGCGGTCGGCCGCAGCCGAACGCCGCGGCCGTTCATCAGCACCAGACCGACCCCGACCAAAACGAGGAACGTTCCGGCGATGACGTGCGCCGCGACCCGCCCCGCGGGCGACAGCGCGACGTTCTCGGGCGTGAGGCGGAGGTACCCGAGGTCCCAGGTCAGGTGATAGGCGGCCATCGCGGCGAGCGCGGCGGCACGCCCCGCATCGATCGCCGGGATCCGGCGGAACGCGACGGCAGGCGCTTCCAGCGCGTTCGTCGGGGCGAATGTGGGATGGGGTGGCATGGCCGGCCCCCTAAGCACCATTCGCCGCGCGCGGCCATGGGCGGCTCCGAAGATTCGTGCGGTGGACGGCGCGTCGACGGTGCACCCGCCACCTGCTGCGCCGCAGCAACAGTCACGAGAAAGTGACCGAACCCGGTTGTTTCCGCCGGGAGCGTTCCGATGGGGTCGGCCGGCGCAAAAGCGTGAGTCCGGACACGGACTTGGGCCTGCTCGATGCTCGCCGAACCGGCACGGATCGCTGCGGAAGCGTGCCGATCGGGCCGGCCATTGCCATCGGACCGTCCAAGCCTGCCGGGCAAAGAGGCTTTCGCCGCTTCAAGACT
The DNA here is from genome assembly GCF_022829665.1 of Methylobacterium sp. E-041. Lineage (NCBI taxonomy): Bacteria > Pseudomonadati > Pseudomonadota > Alphaproteobacteria > Hyphomicrobiales > Methylobacteriaceae > Methylobacterium > Methylobacterium sp. E-041. The sequence continues at coordinate 80,554 of NZ_JAKSYQ010000134.1, forward strand.
TCGTTAATCCTGGCCGGGAAACGCACGTCGCGATTCGGTGTAGGTTGCTTATCGACATGTCTGACGGGTTCGGATCAGGGCCGGCGAGCTCACGGGCAACGGACGGCGCGGGCATCGGCGCCTCGTCGCAGACCGACGTCGAGGAGCCGCTCGACCTCGTCGAGGTGTCGGGCCGGATCAAGTGGTTCGACGTCGCCAAGGGGTTCGGCTTCATCGTCCCCGACGACGGCATGCCCGACGTGCTGCTCCACGTGACCTGCCTGCGCCGCGACGGCCACCAGAACGCCAGCGAGGGCGCCCGCATCGTGGTCGAGGCGACCGAGCGCGCCCGCGGCTGGCAGGCCTTCCGGGTCCTGTCGCTCGACCAATCCTCCGCCACGCACCCGTCCGAGCTGCCGCTGCCGCGCACCCATGTCAGCGTGACGCCGACGAGCGGGCTCGAGACCGCCGTGGTGAAGTGGTTCAACCGCCTGCGCGGCTTCGGCTTCCTGACGCGGGGCGACGGCACGCCGGACATCTTCGTGCACATGGAAACCCTGCGACGCTACGGTATCGCCGAATTGAAGCCCGGCGAGACGGTGCTCGTGCGATACGGCGACGGCTCCAAGGGCGTGATGGCCGCCGAGGTCCGGCTGCCCGACGGAGCCGTTCCGTCCTCGCATTGATGGTGTTGCGCTTGTCTCGCGTCCGAAACCTTCTCGCCGGCGGCCTGGCGCTCGGCCTCCTCGGCATGGCCGCCCTGCCGTCGGCGCTCGCTCCCGCCTCGGCCCAGGAGGCGCGACAGGCCAGGAGCCAGACCGAGCCGCTGAGCATCCGCTCCAAGGACGGCACCCACCGTTTCGACGTCGAGGTGATGCGCGACGATGCCGGCCGCACCCGCGGGCTGATGTTCCGCCGCACGATGGCGCCGAACCACGGCATGCTGTTCGACTTCGAGCGGTCCGAGCCGGTCGCGATGTGGATGAAGAACACCTACCTGCCGCTCGACATGCTGTTCATCCGCGCCGACGGCACCATCGCCCGGGTCGCTGCCGACACCGAGCCGCTGTCGACCGCCATCATCGCATCGCCGGAGCCGGTGCTCTCGGTGCTGGAGCTGAATGCCGGCATCGCCGCCAAGCTCGGGATCAAGGCCGGCGACCGCGTCGAGCACCCGCTGTTCCAGGCACGCTGACCCGGAGCGCCGTGGCGCCGGGAAAATATGAACACATCGAGAACATCGCGCTTGACGCCCGTTCCGTTGCGGATCACTGTTCCTCGTATGTTCCACGTGGAACAGGCGCGCGATCGTCGCGCCTCTTCCGCGAAGGTGGCGAGGATCCCGATGATCGACGCAACTATCGCCTCTTGCGCAAAGGCCGTCCTGTTCCGCAACGCCGACTGGACCCTGTCGGGCGAGGGCCTGGAACACCGCACGACCGGCTACTTCATCGGTCGCGACGTGCTCGCCGCCCGCCGCGCCGAGGGCCTGTGGGACTGGCCGCTGCAGATGGCCGAGAAGAGCTGGTGCCGGCCGAGCCTGTTCCGCGAGGCGTTCCTGACCGCGCTCGACGCGTTCGGCATTGCGCGCGACGCCGGCCTGAGCCAGGCCTTCGCTCTCGGCTTCGGCTTCCGCGCCGGGCAGGCGCCGCAGGCCGATGGGTTCGTCGCGCTCGCCGACCTACTGCGGCCGCAGCCCGCGCCGCGGCCCGTCTCGGTGCCGGCGCGCCGGCCGGCACGGGTCTCCGCCGGCGCCTGAGCGTCCCGCCCGGGCGGCTCCGCACGGTTGACCCGGGCCCGGCGGCGTGGTGCGCTGGCCGGAGGGTTCGAGGAGCACGGCATGACGCACGACAACGACGGCGGCGGCGAGGGCCTCGACGGATTGATCGTCCCGCCGCTGTCGCGGCGGGGCTTCGTGATGACGAGCCTGATCAGCGGCTTCACCCTCGCGGTGACGCCGGTGGAGGCGCAGGTCATCCACACCGACGACACCGGGATCGAGGCCGGCGAGGTGCGGATCCCGGCGGCCGACGGGCCGATGCCGGGCTATCGCGCGGTCCCCGAGGGGGCCGGGCCGTTTCCGCTGGTGCTGGTGATCGAGGAGATCTTCGGCGTCCACGAATACATCAGGGACATCTGCCGTCGCCTGGCCAAGGCCGGCTACTGCGCCGTGGCGCCGGAACTCTACGCCCGACAGGGCGACCTGTCGCAGATGACCGACCCCAAGCTGATCATCCGCGACGTGATCTCGAAGACGCCGGACGCGCAGTGGATCGGCGACCTCGACGCCACCGTCGCCTGGGCGACCTCCGCCGCCAAGGGCGATCCGGCGCGCCTCGGGGTGATGGGCTGGTGCCGCGGCGGCCGTGCCGCCTGGCTCTACGACGCCCACCGCCGCGACCTGAAGGCGGCGGTCGCGTGGTACGGCCCGCTCGGCGGCGACCCGACCGACATCCAGCCGCGCAGCGCCGGATCGGTGGCCGGCCAGCTCAACGCACCGCTGCTCGGCCTCTACGGCGGCGCCGACACCGGCATCCCGGTCGCGACCGCCGAGGCCGCCCGCGACGCGGCGAAGGCCGCCGGCAAGCCGGTGGAGCTGGTCGTCTACCCGGACGCCCCGCACGGCTTCCATGCCGATTACCGGCCGAGCTACCGCAAGGAGGCGGCCGAGGACGGCTGGCGCCGCGCCCTCGCATTCCTGAAGGCGAACGGCGTCGGCTAGGTCGCGCCGACGGGCCGCGACCAGCGGTCACGGCGGCTCCGGCACGCTCCTTCAGGGTTGTGTGCCCTATCCGACACGGCGGGGACGACCGGCTTATGCCAGGATGGGGCCGGGCGGCGCGTGCACGCACGGGTCGACCCCCGTTCGCATCGACGATGGCGATGAACGACCGATCCGAGGGGCCGACCATCCGGCCCGCTTAGAGTGTCCCGGCTATGACCGACGTGAACCCGCCCGGACAGAAGCCCGTCATCCTCGTGGTGGAGGATCAGCCGGACGAGCGCTTCCTCGCCGCGACCCTCCTGGAGGAAACCGGCTTCACCGTGATCGAGGCGGAGACGGCGGAGCGGGCGCTTGCCATCCTCAACGATCGCGGCGACGAGGTCAGCGTGGTCTTCTCGGACGTGCGCACGCCGGGACCGATCGGCGGTTTCGAGCTGGCGCGGATCATCGGCGTCACGTGGCCGCGGGTGCGCGTGCTCCTCACCTCGGGCGATGCCGGCGACCAGCCGAGCGACCTGCGCGTCTCGGCGACCTTCATCCCGAAGCCGTGGCGGGCCGAGGACATCCTGGCCTGGGTCGAGCAGGCGGCCGGGCGCCCGGCCGGATCGTCGACGGGGCCGTCGGTGATCGGCCCCGGCGGCAAGCTGGTCCCGCACGCCCTCGAACCCTGAGGCTTCGCCGTGCGAACCCCGCCCCGGTGCAGGGCCTGCCGCGAGGAGGCCGGCGCATCGCCCCGGGGGCCGAATCTGCTATGCCGGCCCGCGAGCGGTCTGCCCCCCTTCTCGAAGCGATCGAGCCGTCCATGTTCCTGAAAGACCATCGCGGCCCGTTGGCTGCGGGCCTGTTCGGCCTCCTCGTCTCGGTGCTGCCCGCCGCGGCCGCGGCGCCGCCGGCCCAGCCGAACGACGGGCCGGGCGGCGTCGGCGACCGCAAGCTCACCATCGTCAAGCGCGCGGTCGGGCGCACCGGCGCCTCGACCTTCGTGTTCCACGCCGCCGGCGCGGCCCCCGCCGAGGGGCGCCCGGTCGCGGTGCTCCTGCACGGCTGGGGCGCCACCAACCCGCAGAGCTACGGCGCCTGGATCGACCATCTCGCCCGCAACGGCTGGCTCGTCCTGTTCCCGCGCTTCCAGGACGTGAACCGGACCCGGCCCGTCGATGCGGTCGCCAACGCGGAGGGCGCGCTCAAGACCGCCTTCGAGGCGCTGGCCGCCGACGCGGAGGGCAAGCCCGACCTGGGGAAGGTCGCGCTGATCGGCCACCTCGCGGGCGTCCCGCTCGCCATGGACATCGCGGCCGACGCGAAGGCGCAGGACCTGCCCGTGCCGAAGCTGGTGTTCGGGGTGATGCCGGGCGGCATCGCCAGCGGGCCGAAGTCGCGCGGCATCGTGCTCGGCGATCTCGCGAAGATCGCGCCGCAGACGCTGCTGATCGCCATGATCGGCGATCGCGACGCCCGCGCGGCCGACCTGGCCGCCCGCCGGCTGCTGCGCGAGGCGAGCGCCGTGCCGACGGAGCGCAAGCTGTTCATGCGCGCGCTTTCCGACGACCACGGCTTCCCGGCGCTCACCGCGACGCTTGCGGCGCCGGCCGGGCTCGATGCCGCGTTCGACGGCGCGGCGATCAAGCTGCCGGCCGACCCGAAGGACACCAAGCCGCCGCCGTTCAAGTGGTCGGCCGACATGTCGCTCTCCGGCGAGCAGCAGACGCTGGTGGCGCAGATCAACAACGCCCGCGCCGACACCCTCGACTACCTCGCGTTCTGGAAGACCTTCGACCTCGCGGCGACCGCGGCCTTCGCCGGTCAGGACGCCACCGGCCTGAAGACCAATCCGCGCTTCGGCGACATGGAGCGCTGGGCCGACGGCTGGCCGGTGAAGCGCCTCTTCGTCGAGACGCCGCGCGCGAGCCCGCCCGCCGCCGTCACGCCGGCGGCGACGGCCGGCACCGTCCCGGCCAAACCCGCCGCCCGGCGCTGATCGCGCCGCCTCCGCCGACGAGACCCCGATGAAGCTGTTCCATTCCCCGACCTCGCCCTTCGTCCGCAAGGTGATGGTGGCGGCCCACGAGCTCGGCTTGGCCGAGCGCATCGAGACGCTGCCGAGCGCCGTCCACCCGGTGACCCGGGACGGGCGCGTGCTGAGCGTGCATCCGCTGGCGCAGGTCCCGACCCTGATCCTCGACGACGGCACGGCGATCGCTGACAGCCGGGTGATCTGCGAGTACCTCGATGCGCTCGCTGGCGGCCACCTGTTCCCGGCGCCGGGCGCAGCGCGCTGGGCCGCGCTGAACCTGCAATCGACCGCCGACGCGGTGCTCGATGCCGCCCTGCTGATCCGCTACGAGCTGACCGCGCGACCCGAATCCGAGCGCTCGCAGGCGTGGATCGACGGGCAGACCGCCAAGATCGTCAGCGCCCTCGACTGGTTCGAGACGCAGGCGCCGTCGCTCGCGGGCGTCGACATCGGCACCATCGCGCTCGCCTGCGCCCTCGGCTACCTCGACCTGCGCTTCGCCGAGCTCGGCTGGCGCGCGAGCCGACTGGGCCTGGCCGCCTGGTTCGCGACCTTCGGCGAGCGGGCGTCGATGCGGGCGACGGTCTGACGCGCCCGGCGCGGTTCTTGCGGCGGCCGGCATCGTCCGAGAGTGGGATGCCGAGCCATGCCCGATTTCGTCGCCGCGCTGCTTGCCGCCGCCGCCTTCTGCCTCGTCCTCATGGCCCTGAACGCGCTCACGCGCGGGCTGGTCCACTGGCACCTGGCGCCGTCCGACCTCGCCGAGAACGGCTTCCTGCAGCTCGGAGGCGCCGTGGTTCTGGCCCGCGTCGCCTACCGGCGCGCTCCGGTCCGCCGCATCACCTAGGCCGCCGTATCAAGCGCCGCGCGCCGACAGGCTTAGGGCTTCGCGCAGGTCGCCGACATCGGTGAGATAGCGGCCCCGGCGGCGCATCGCCTTGAGGAAGCCGGCATCCGGGAACGGGCAATAGGGCAGCACCGGCACGGTGCGGCCTTCCGGCACCGCGCCGTCGCGGGCGATATCGGCCAGCACCGCATCGAGCAGGTTCCGGCCGTGCTCGTGCAGCAGCACGGCGGCGCGGGTCGCGGTCACGTCCGCGGGCAGCGCGACCGGCGCCTGCTCGAGGATCGCGCCGGCATCGATCGCCACGGCGAGCCGGTGGACCGTCACGCCGAAGGCGTCCGGCCCCTCGGCCAGCGCATGGATCGTCGGCACCGGCCCGCGATGGCGCGGCAGCAGGCCGGGATGGACGTTGAGGCCACCGAGCCGCGCCCGCGCGATCGTCTCGCCCGCCAGGATCTGGTCGAAGTGAAAGGTGACGATCAGGTCCGGCCCGTGCCGCCGCAGGAGATCGGCGACGTCGGCGCCGTTGACGTCGTCGACCGTCAGCGTCGGGATGCCGTGCCGCCGGCACAGGGTCGCGAGCGGCGTCGCCTCGGGCGAGCCGGTGGTGCCGGCGATGCGCTGGGTCAGCGGCGCGACCGGGCGGAGCAGGTCGGGCAGGCCGAAATTCACCGCGAGGTAGGGCAGAAAGGCCGGCCCGGAGCGGGCGAGATGGCGCCGGACCTGCCCGACGAGGCCGCCGGTCGAGGGCCGCTCGGCATTCGACAGGCCGACGAAGGCGATCTCCGCGGCGTGGTCGGCCACGAACCGGCGCACCGCACGCGCGTTCGGCAGCGCCTCGAGGGCGAAGAGCGCGATGCTGGGCTTGGGCATCAGCGGCGCGGCCGCAGCTGGAAGCGGAAGGCGCGCATGGCGGCGGTGCGCAGGAATTCCGGTGCGACGAGGCCGGCCCGGGCGAGGTGGAAGAGCACACTCGGGAAGGTAACGATCTCCCGGTTGCGCACCAGCCCGCGGGCGATGCGCTCGGCGGCCTGATCGGCGCTCATCTCGAGCGGCCGCCAGCCCTTGAGCTGGCCGCCCATCGGCGTCTTCACGTAGCCCGGCATCACCACGTTGACCCGCACGCCCCTCGGCGCGAGCTTGGCGCGCAGGGCCTGCCCATGCGCGACCAGCGCCGCCTTGGTGCCGCTGTAGGATGGGGCGTCGGCGAGCGGCGCGTAGGCGGCGAGCGAGGAGATCAGGGCGATCTGCCCGCGCCCCCGGGCCGCCATGGCGGTGACGCAGGGCAGCACGACGTTGAGGCAGCCGACGAGGTTGATGTCGAGGGTCTCGAAGGCGACGTCCTCGCTCTCGACCTCGCCGGTCGGATGGCCGCCGTTGACGCCGGCATTGGCGATCACGAGGTCGATCGGGTCATCCCCGTCGAGGGTCCTGATCCAGGCGCGGACCGCCTCGCGGTCGCGCAGGTCCAGGGGCACGACCGTCGCCTCGGCGCCGCGGGCGCGGCACGCGGCGGCCACCGTTTCGAGGCGGCCGCGGTCGCGGGCGTTGAGGGTCAGGCGGTTTCCGGGCAGGGCATAGCGGCGGGCGAGCGCCGCGCCGATGCCGCTCGACGCGCCGGTGATCAGGATGTGGGGCATGATCCGGGTGCTACCGCGCGCCGGTCGGCCGAATCAATACACCTCGGCGAGACGGCCGGCATCGGCCTCGCCCTCGCGGATCGTCCGGGCGGCCGCGACCCGGGCGTCGGGGAGCGCCGCCTCCATCCGCGGGACCGTCGCGGCGACGGCGCGGGCGATGGCGGCCTTGGAGAAGTAGCCGCCGTTCACCTGCGTCCGGTGCAGCACCACGCGGCGGAAATCCGACATCAGGCCGAAATCCGGAGCGGTCGGTGCGGTCCAGAACCCGTCGATGTCGCCCTGATGGGTGAGGCCGGGCATGTTGTAGATCGCGGTGCCGAGCGCCATCGTCGGCCGGCCCATCTCCAGCGAGAGCATGCCGACGGTGCTGTTGACGATCACCACGCCGCGGGCGCCGGCGATCAGGCTGGGCAGCTCGCCGCCGTCGATGAAGTCGAGGCGCTCGCTCACGCCGTGGCGGCGGGCCGAGGCGCGGGCGAACTTGCGCCAGTTGATCAGGCCGGCATCGAGGGGGTGGAGCTTCACCAGCAGCCGGGTCGGCGCCTGCGAGGCCTCTGCGAAGGACTTGATCACCCGGTCCATGAAGCCCTCGACCCCGAGGAACGGGGAGTGCACGCGGATCTGGTAGTCGCTGTCGAGCTGGAGCGGCAGCAGGAAGTAGTCGCAGCCGACCGCGTTGTAGATCTCGTTGCAGCGGGCGGCCTCGCGCCTGGTCCGGCCGCGGCGGGAGAACTTCTTGATCCAGCCGGCATATTCCATCGCGATATGCGTCGGGCGGTGGCTGCGGAAGCGCGGGTAAAGGTAGGGGAAGCAGACGTTGGCGACGTTGTAGCCGACGTCCCAGATGCTGCGCAGGGCCATGTCGCCGGTCGAGGGCATCGCGCGGCCGGGCTGCGGCAGGCGGCGCGCCAGCGCCCGGACGCCCTCGGCGGTCTTCGGAAGGGTCGAGTACCCGTTCACGCCGCCGAGCTCGCAGGTGATCCAGTTCGGGCGGATGTAGCCCTCCTCGAACACGTGGACGCGCAGGCCGCGGGCGACCGCGACGGCGCGCGCGACGACGTGATAGGGGCGGCAATCGCCGAACAGGACGATGTCGGTCACGCCGTAGGTGGCGACGTAGGCGTCGAGCCAGCGCTCCCAGCCGGGCCGGGTGCCGCGGTAATGGTCCGCGTCGCCGCGCCAGAACAGCCAGTCGCCGGGACAGAAGTTGATCCGCCGCACCCGATGCCCGCGGGCGGCCAGGGCGCCGCCGAGATCGGAGAAGAAGGTCGAGGCGAGGCCCTGGAGGAAGAGGAACGTCGCCGGGCTCGCATCGACGGAATCTGGGCGAGGCTGAAGCATTCCGGGGCGCTCTGTACCTTCAGCGGACGGGACGGGGCAGCCACCACGGGTCGCACGGCCGAGTCGGCCCGGCAATCCGGGGCCGTTCCGCCCCGCACGATTCCGCCGGGCCGTGGCCGTCCCGCAACGCCGTCGCGGCCGGCCCCGAACGGGAACGAGCTAGGAGCCAATCGCGGCGGCGATATGTCCGGGGGGTGTCCGTTCATGTCCCGCTCATCCGCCCGCCCCAGGAAGCATTCGCCTGCCGCGGATGAATTGGGCTAAAGCCCGCGGGTCCGGGCAGGAACGCGTCGAGGCCGGCGCGACCCGTCGCTCGGCCCTCACGATGGGTCGCGGGATCCCGGCAGGCGATGCCGGGCGCCGCCGCGTGACCCGCCCGGCCCGGAGCCCTCGACCGAAATGGTGATGCGCCCGATCCTTCCCGACACGCTGTTTCCCGTCGGCCGCACGATCCGGCTGCTGCGCGCCGAGATCGAGGCCGCCACCGGCAGCCGCTTCGGCGCGCCCGGCCTTCGCGGCCGCGCCGTCGTCTGGCGCGACGGGCCGGCCGCCCGGCTGCTGCGGCTCGCCGGCCGTCCCCCGCTCGTCGTGGCGCCCGGGCCGCTGCTCAGCCCTTATGACAGCGCCGAGACCGGGTTCTCGAGCCTGATCCTGACCTTGGCCGGCGAGCCGGTCGGAGGGCGCGAGACGCCGGGCCTGCACCATTTCGACCCCTGGACGCGGGCGCCGATCGACCGCGCGGCCTGCGCCGAGCGCGTCGCCTGGCTCCGGGCGCGGTTTTCCGAGAACGCGCGGCGCGTCGTCTACGTGGGCATCTCGCGCTGGAAGCGGCCGGCGCTCGACGCCTTCGCCGTCGGCCCGAAGGGCACGCCGATCCACACCATGACCGTCGCCGACGCGGTCGCCGCCGCGAAGCGCCACGACGGGCAGGTGCTCGCCTGGGCGACGCGCGCGCCGGAGGCCCTGGAGGCGGCCTGCGCGGAGGCCGGCCTGCCGCTGGCGCGGGTCGAGGACGGCTTCCTGCGCTCGGTCGGCCTCGGGGCGAGCCTGCAGCCCGGCGCCTCGATCGTGGTCGACGATCGCGGCATCTACTACGATCCGCGGCGCGAGAGCCGTCTCTCGTGGATCCTGGCCGAAGCCGAATTTTCCGACGCCCTGGTCGCCCGGGCGAAGTCCTTGCGCGAGACGATCGTCGCGCGGCGCCTGAGCAAGTACAATGTCGGCCTCACGGTCGCCGCGGGCGCGTGGCCGGCGGACCGGCGGATCGTGCTGGTGCCGGGCCAGGTCGAGGACGACGCCTCGGTCCGCTACGGATCGCCGAACGTGCGCTCGAACCGGGCGCTGCTGCAGGCGGCGCGGGCGCGCAACCGGGACGCCTTCCTGCTCTACAAGCCGCATCCCGACGTGGAGGCCGGGTTCCGCCCCGGCGCGATCCCCGAAGCCGAGGCCCTGGGGCTCGCCGACCGGATCGTCTCGGGCCTGAGCATCGTCGACCTGCTCGACCGGGTGCACCACGTCGAGACGATGACCTCGCTCGCCGGCTTCGAGGCGCTGATCCGGGGCCTGAGCGTCGCGACGCACGGGCGGCCGTTCTATGCCGGCTGGGGCCTCACCGAGGATCTCGCGCCCGGCGCCGACCGCGGCCGGACGCTCGCCCTCGACGAGCTCGTCGCCGGCGCGCTGATCCTGTATCCGCGCTACCTCGATCCGGTGGCGATGAAGCCGTGCGGCCCCGAGCAGCTGCTCGACCGCCTCAGCGCCGCCCGCGCCGCGGCGCCCCCGAGCGCCCTCGCGCTCGGCCGGCTCGCCGGCTTCGGCATGCGGGCGCGCTACCGCCTGCTGAACCCGATCGTGCGGGCCCTGCGCGCCCGGCGCGGCGTCGCGTCCGGCGACAAGCCCGTCACCCGGAAGCCCGGGCAAGGTTGAGCCGAGCACGATGTCCTTCCTCCTCGCGACGGTGGTCGCCTTCGTCCTCTGCCTCGCGATCGAGTTCCGCTTCGGCGACGTGCCGGGGCGCGCGAGCCGCAGGCCCGGCGACCTCGCCATCCGGCTCGGTGCCTACGGGCTGATCCTGCTGTTCTGGTTCGTGTTCTCGTGGCGCCCGTGGCTCGCGGCGTCGAGCTGCGTGCTCACCGTCGCGATCCTCCACCTCGTCAGCCACCTGAAACGCGCGGTGATCGGCGAGCCGCTGGTGTTCAGCGACTTCGCGCTGCTGCCGCAGGTGCCGCGCCATCCGCAGCTCTACTACGTGCCGCCGGTCACCAGCCCGCGGATCGCCGTGCCGCTCCTGCTCGGGCTGGCCGGCATCGCGCTGTGGTACCGGATCGAGCCGAGCCTGCTGCCCGCCTCCGCCGGCGGGGCCCTGGCCGCCGTCCTGGGCCTGCCGCTCGGCCTCGCCGCCCTGCTCGTCGCCGCCGATCGCGGGCCGTTCGCCGGCCGGGTCGCCCGGCGGTTCCCGCAGCCGGAGCTCGAAGCCGACCTCGCCCGCTACGGCCTGCCCGCCTACCTGATCGCCTACGCGCTGCGGTGGCGGAGCGAGCGCGGCGGCCCCGCGGCCGTCGCAGCGCCCGCGATCGCGCAGCCGCCGGGCGACGACGTCGTGGTGGTGATCCAGCTCGAATCCTTCCTCGACCCCGAACGGCTCGGCGGACCGCACCTGCCGCTGATGGACCTGATCCGGGCGCGCGCCAGCGAGCACGGCCGCCTGCGGGTGCCGGCGCACGGCGCCTACACCATGCGGACCGAGCACGCCGTGCTCACCGGGCGCGGCGCGCGCGATCTCGGCTTCGGCGTGTTCGACCCCTATCTCGCCTCGGGCGGGAACGAGCCGGACAGCCTCGCCCGGACGGCCCGGCGGAACGGCTACGCGACCACCTTCGTCCACCCGTTCCATCGCGACTTCTTCCGGCGCGCCCGCGTCATGGAGGCGTTCGGCTTCGACACCCTCGTGATGGAGGAGGCGTTCGGCGACGCGCCCCGCGTTGGACCCTATGTCGGCGATGCGGCTTTCGGTGAGCGCGTGCGCGCCGAGGTCGCGGCACGGCGCGGGCCGCTGTTCCTGTTCGGCGTCACCATGGAGAACCACGGCCCCTGGAAGCCGGGACGCCTGCCGGGGATCGACGACCCGGTCGCCCAGTACCTCCACCACGTCGCCGCCGCCGGGCGCATGGTCGAGGACCTCGTGGCCGCGCTCGCGGGCCTGAACGCGACGCTCTGCATCTACGGCGACCACGCGCCCGCCCTGCCGACCTGCCGGCCCGGCTTCGGCGGCACCGCCACCGACTACGCGCTGTTCCGGTTCGGCCACGCCGACCCGGCCGCGCCGCGTCGGGTCGACCGCACCGCCGACGATCTCGGGCGCCGGCTGCGAGCCGCAATCGGCCGGGCCGCGACGTCGGCGGATGGGCCAAGCGTGGCCGTGCCACGGTCGTGACGCAATGCCGGGCGATGTCCGGCGCGCGTGCTCGAGCCGTCGTTAAAGCGATCGCAGGCTTTGGCGCGCAACGTCGAGGCTCCAGCCATGCGCGCGTCGTCCGCCGACACTTCGGCACGGACCTCGGTGGCGCGGGCTCGCGACGAAGACGACAGGGTCATACGGGCGTTGCGTGCCGGTCTCACGGAGACGGGCACGGCTCCGGGAGTTCGAAGATGGTTCGTTTCACGGCGCTGTTCGCGCTGACGGCCTGCCTCGTCGGCGGCTGCTCGGTTCTCCCGGCTTCGGGTCCGACGGCGCGTGCCGTGGAGGCGGGGGCGGAGCTGTCGACGCCGGAGGGGCTGCTGGCGCGCTACGAGCTGGTGGACGTGACCCCGGCGGTGATCGAGGCCCTGCGCGGGCGCCCGCTCGACAGCCTG
>NZ_JAKSYQ010000136.1:0-1831 GCF_022829665.1 Methylobacterium sp. E-041
TGTGAACTCAACGACCACGTTGAGCATCCGGATCTTGCGCCCGTCATGCGTGCGCGCCTCGACAAAGTCATACGACCACACGTGATTGCGGTGTTCCGGGCGAAGACGGACGCAGGAGCCGTCGTTGTCCCAGATCCGCCCTCGCTTGGGCTGTTTGGCTGGGACCTTCAGCCCCTCACGTCGCCAAATGCGCTCGACACGCTCGTCGTTGACGAACCATCCGGCCGCCTTCAGCAACGCACTGATCTTGCGGTAGCCGTAGCGCCCGTACTTCTCGGCCAACGCCACGAGATCGGCTGTCAGCGCCTCTTCATCATCGCGGCCCCGCGGCACCTTGCGCTGTGTCGAGCGATGCTGTCCGAGCGCCCGACAGGCACGGCGCTCGGAGATGTTCATCGTCAGCTGGATGTGCTCGACACAGGCGCGTCGGCGCGCGGGGCTCGAGACGTCTTCCCCGGGACGCCTCCTGCAGGATCAGCTTGTCGAGGGTGAGATCGGCGATGGCCTTTCGAAGCCGAGAATTCTCGGTCTCAAGACTCTTCATCCGTCGAACTTGATCTGACTTCAGGCCGCCAAACTCACGCCGCCACCGGTAGTACGTCACCGAACTCACACCGAGCGCGCGGATTGCATCGGCCACGCTCTGGCCCTGTGAAATCAGAACGTCCGCCTGACGTAGCTTCGCGACGATCTCCTCGGGCTTCGGGTGCTTTGCCATCTCGTCCGTCCTCCAGGCTCAAAAGCCATACCAAAGGGCGGACCACTTCAATGGGGGCTGACCACTTCGCCGGATCGATCGTGCTGCCGCCTTCGTTCACGTCCCAGACGAACTTGAACTTGTCCGATGCGCTGCGGAAGACGTCGACGACGTCCTGGAACGTCTTGATGAACGCCGCCTCGTGCCCCTGCGCAGCCCAAGGCATCCAGGTGCCGTTGAACTCCCATCCGAGACGAACGTAGATGTTGCCGTCCTTGCTCGGGACCGCCTGTGCGAGCGCGTTCGCCGCAGCCTGAAAATAGTTGTCGTACGCTCCGGTCGCGACCTGCTCCAGCGAGGTGCCCCAGACCGTCAGCGGAACCGACCAGATGCTCGCTACGCCGGCGCCCTGCCAGCGCTGGACCTGCCACGGAACCGAACTCGCGAACCCCAACCAGCTGTCGTTGTTGATGTAGTTCAGCACGTTGTCGGGCGGCTGTCAGGCACACTGTGTGTAGGCTACAATCTTGGTCGGATCTTGACTTTGGTAAATACCGAACTAGGTCATAGGACGCACTCAAAACAGTCGCATCTTGCAGTCATCACTGAATTATTAATTTATACTTTCCATCTGCAAAAACGAGCAGTTGGCTTGTGACACATTAGGTTAAGGCGCGGGCCGCCTTCGGATGCAGGACCTTGCTGGTTCGAGCTTGGTTGTGGCGACACGGATCGATCTCTGCGGGCGGCCTGATGATCAACGCTCGCCGCGTCGAGGCGAACGGCATTACCTGGATTCCGTACGGGAACCAGACTTTCCGGCGGGACCGTCCGAAGCGACCCGTCGTAGTGCCTGTGTGGCAGGCCGCGCGGTAAGCTGCGCGCACGAAAAAGCCCGCCGCGGCGGGTGCCAGGCGGGCCCAGGAGTCAGTGAGGAATTATCAATCCACCGTACCTATCCAGAAAATGTGGAAAAACAATTCTCGCTGTTAGATGTTTGATCCCAGGGTTTGATGGTGCGATTTTCACGTCGGGGTGGAGGGACGCGCTATGGGCCAAGTTCTTCACGGCAGCGCCACAACGACGGAGGCGATCCGTCGAGCGATCCAGCATAGTCAAGCGAGCCTGAGGGCC